>WGAD01000024.1 GCA_015489255.1 Anaerolineales bacterium
TGGCCAGCGTGAGCAGGGTTTCCACATCGTCTTGGCTGAAGGCGTTGGCTTCTTTGGACTGGATATCGAGCACGCCGATCAGCTTGCCGCGAGCCATGAGGGGCAGGGCCATTTCGGAACGGGTCTCGGGCAGGTCTGGATTGTTGAAGAAGACGGCGTCTGCGCCCACGTCGAGGGCGATGCGCGGGGCGCGCTGCTGCGCGACCGTGCCGACGATCCCCTCACCCAGGCGGAGTTTGTGCCCCCGGGCCAGCATTCGGCGGCCTCCCTCGCTGTTGGCGGCTTGCAAAACGGCGTAGCCGTTTGTTTCGTCAATGGTAAACAGGCCGACGTGGTAAAACCCAAAGCGCTGGGGGATGCTTTCGACCAGCGCTTCCACCAGCTCCTGGACGGTATCGAAGGTGGAGGCCTGTTGGGCAATTTCGGCAATGGCTTGCAATTCGGCGGTGCGTTTTTGCAGGCTGGCGGTGCGCTCGGCTACTTGTTGTTGCAGGGTGCTTTCCAGGCTTTGGGTCTGGTTCAACAGGCGGTTCAAATAGATGGCGACCTGGCCGTTTTCATCGCTGCTGAGCACCGGGACGCGGATGTTCCGCTCTCCGCGCTGGATGCGGGCGATGGCCTGCATCATATACCGCCCGGGCAGGCTGGTGATGTAACCCAGGAGGGCGCTGTAGAGCAGGCTCATCATCAATGAGGTACCGGTGATGATGAACATGGTGCGCCGGACGTTGGCCAGATCGATGACGCGAAAACCGGCGGCGCCGGCGAGATACGCCACCTGGTAGTAACTGCGCGGCGCCATGATGAGCAGGGCGATGGAGGTGATGGCGACGCTTTGGAAGATCAGGTTGGCGTTGAGCGAAGTGTGGGCCACCTGCGCAACAGGCAGGTCGCTTTCGACGGGAGCAAACTCGTTGTAGACGGGCATCAACATCAGGTTGTACGCCAAATTAGCGCTGATCATCAGGTTGACGCCGGCGAGGATTTGCCCCAGTACGATATAGGTGAGTTCTTCACTGGTAGCTTTGGCCAGTACGCTCATGATCGCCGCAGTTGGAAGGATGTACGTCAAAAAGAGCGTGGCGGCGATGGCGATCAGGATGCGGCGCGGCAGGAGGGCCAATTCATCCCAGGTGCGGAGCCGCAGGGGGGCATCCATGTCGTCCGCTGAGGTTTCTGTTTGCAAAAAACGACGCAGGGTGGGGGTAAAGAAGATGATGTAGGCATACACCACCAGCCCGCTGAGCACAGATGTCGCCAGCAGTGTCCAGACGAGGGTGTTCAACTGGATGCGGGTGAGGTTGGTGCGGAAAATGACGGTGCTCATGGAACCGATCGCCAACGGCGAAGCGAGTACCAGGGTGAAAAAAGTGGCGATGTGGATGTAGTAGGGGCGCCAGCGCTCGAACATCTTTTGCAAGATGTTGAGAAGACGGTTGGTACGCAGGATGGTCAGCTGGTCGCTCATGCCGTTGTCTCTCCTTCCGCATCCAGTTCAATGCTGACTTCCGCGGCTTGCAAAGCCTGCCCCAGTTCCTGCACGGCGGTTTTAAGCACATTTTCCATCGTGCGGGCGCTCCATATCTTCTGGCTGATTTCAGCGATCAGGCGTTCTCGCAAGGCGGTGCGCTGGCTTTCTTCCAGCAGACGGGCGTTTTCCAGCGCGACAACGGCCTGCGTGGCGATGGCCTCGGCCCAGGCGCGATCGTCGTCGTCCAGGTCGTCGCCGGCGATGATGATTTCGCCCAGGATTTGATCGCGCAGGGAGAGGGGAACGCGCAGCTGATCGCCTTCTTCTGGGGAGACCTCCTCGCCGACCTGATATTGCAGGTCGCCGCGGCTGGCGGCAACGTCCTCCCAGGCGGAGAGGAGGTATTGACGCTGAAAAGCCTGCAATTCTTCCAGCGCGCGCTTCATTTCCTGGAAAGTTTGGGCGTTGGACAAAGCGACAGCGACCTGGTTGGCCATCCCTTGCAGGGTGTTGATGTCTTCCTCGGCAAAGGCCGCCTCTTTGGTCGATTGAACGTCCAGGGCGCCAAGGATGCGATCGCCGACGATCAGCGGCAGGGCGATTTCGGAACGGGTGTAGGGCAAGAAGGGATTGTCGAAGCGGACGGCCTCGTCGCCGACATCCAGGGCGATGCGCGCCTGCTTCAGGCGGATGGCGGCGCTTACCATGCTGCGCTCGTTCAAAGGTAGCCGGTGGCGGCGCTGAAGCAGGATCTTGCCAGCTTCGCCGGAGGCGGCTTTTAGCTCAGCCCATTCGCCGTTTTCGTCCAACAAGAAGATGGCCGCATAGTAATAATCGAAACGCTCCGAGATCAGATCAACGACGCGCTGCATCAATTCGCCGGGGTCCAGGATGGCGCTGGCGGTGTGGCCGACATCGTTCACCGCTTGCAGCTGGGCGGTGCGGGTTTCGATCTTGGCTTCCAGGGTTTCGCGGAAGCTTTGTAGCTCGGCCAGCATACGGTTGAAATAGACGCTTAGCAGCCCCAGTTCGTCGGTGCTTTCTACGGGGACTCGCTGGGAGAGATCGCCCCGTTCTACTTGTTGAAAGGATTCGATCAGGCGGCGGATAGGTCGTTGGGTTTGGCCGGTCAGCCCGTAAGCGTAAATGGCACCCAGGATGAGCATACCAACAGTGACGGCGATTGATTGCACTTGCAGGTTGCGCAGTACCTGAGAGGAGCCGATTTCGCGGTAGAGGACAGTGTACGTCTGGTGGTAGCCGATTGGCGCCAGGAGCAACAGACTGGTAAGGAGCAACCCGAGAATGACAGCCAACCAGCGCAGCCGCAGGCGGGGCCGCAGCGCGGCGATTTGCAGGGCAAAGTCGGCGGGTTTGAGGGCAACGACCGCCGGCCGTATGAGAGATTCGACAAGCAAGATGCTCCCCATAATGGCTGCCGTGAGGCCGGGGACCATGGCTAAAATGAGATAAATGTGCCGTTCTTGGGTGATGAAAGGGTAGCGTTGTGCTTGTGTATAGGCAATGACAAGGTGGACAACCCCAGCCAGGGCGGCAGCGATTGCGTAGCGTTGTGGTAAAGAAGTGATTTCTTTCCAACCACGGGCGATCTCATTTGCGGATAAAAGATGAAATTCGCCTTTTTTTACCGCGTCAAGATTGCGTTGGGTCTGGCGGGTTGCCAGGTGCAGGTATCCGGCAACCATCATCGACAGGATGGCGTAGAGCGGAAAGCCTGTGCGTAACATTTGCTGAATTTCCGCCAGGCTGAGCTCGGCGTTGGCGATCAACGCCCAAATGGCGATACCCAAAAAAGGCAGCCAAGCGAGCAGCGTGAGGAGCAGTATCAGGGGGATGTAGCCGCCGCCCAGCCAGCGCAGCCAACGGTTGGTGTGCATTTGGCTCATGATTCGTCTCCTGTCTCCTCGCGGGGCGGTTGAATGCGAATCTCGGCCCGGCGGGCGTTGAGCGCCAGGGTCAGCTCTTCGGCGGTGGTGCGGAGGATCGCGTCCACGGTGGTTGTGCGGCGCAGTTTCAGCGCGGCCTCGTAAAGCATTCGCTGGCGGTTGGCCTGCTTGCGGATGCGTTCTACCAGGCGGGCGTTGGCGATGATCGCGGCCAGGTTGCTTGCCATGGTCTCCAGCATTTCGGTGGTGTCGTTGTCGTAGGCGTTGGGCATTTCGCTTTCCACATTGAGCACGCCGAGCACCTCGTTGCGGTAAACCAGCGGGATGGCCAGCTCGGAAAGGGTGTTGGAGTCTTGCAGGGCGATGTAGCGCGGATCTTTGGAGGCATCGTCCACGCGGATCGTCTGTTCGGTCTTGACCGCCCAGCCGGTGATGCCGCGCCCTACCGGCACGACCATTTGGCGTATTTCCTGATCGGAATAGCCGCGCGCAGCGGCGACACGCAACGCCCGGCGGCTGCTGTCCAGCAGCATGATGGCTACCCGATCGCCGCCCAAGGTGACCTGCAAACCCTGCACGGCCATGTCCAGGGCGTCTTCAATGGAGGTGCCGCCGGTGGCTTGGGCGGTGATGTTGTGCAACAGGCGCTGTTGCGAAAGGCTTTCTTGCATGCGGGCAAAGAGCTCGGCGTTTTCAATGGCGATGGCTAATTGATCGGCCAGAATTTGCAGCGTGCGCAGGTTCTCCGGCGTGAAGGCATAGGGTTCGGTGCTTTGCACGTCCAGCACACCGATAATGCGCTCGCCCACCTTGAGAGGGATGGCGGCCTCGGCGCGGGTTTCCGGCAGGAGGGGGTTGGGGCGGTGCGTGGCATCGGCCTGTGTATCGTTGATGACCAGCATTTCACCGCGGCTGCTGGCATACCCCACCGTGGACTTGGAGCCGACGCCCAGGCGGTGCCCCATCCGCTTCATCTTCAGGCCCGCTTCGCCGGTGGCCTCGCGGACGACGGCGTATTGTCGGCTGGCATCCAGGAGGAAGATCGCGGCATGGTAAAAGCGCAACCGTTGCGGGATGAGGGCCACGGCTTTTTGCAAGAGTTCATCCAGGTGGATGGCCTGGCTGATGTCGCGGGCAATTTCGGCGGCCGTTTGCACTTCCAGGGCGCGCCGGCGGGTTTCTTCCAGCAAGCGGATGTTTTGCAGCACACCGGCGATGCTGTCGGCCAACCCTTGCAGGAGGCGCATATCGTCTTCGTCAAAGGCTTTCTCGTGTTCCAGGTCTTGAATCACCAGGGCGCCGATTGGTTCATCGTGGGCGATCAGCGGCACGCCCAGCCAGGAGCGGGCGGGTTCGCCGATGACTTTGGCGCCTAGCGCGCGCGCCTGTTCGGCAGTGTTTTCTACCAGCAGCAACGGTTGGCGTGAGCGCAAGACGATAGAGGTCAGTCCTTCGCCGAGAGGGTAGGGATCCAAGGAAGAGATGCGCCCGTTTTCGTAAAGATAGGGGATTTGGATGGTATTGGTTTCCGTCTCGTAGAGGGCAACCAGGAAAGCGTAATCGCCGACGGTTTGCCGCACTTGCTCGTGCAACGTGCGGAATAAGGTGTCCAGATCGGGGGCGCTGGTGAGCAGGCGGCTGATGTTCATGATGGCCTCGTTCTCGCGCAGTTTGCGCAAGATGCCGGCCTGCTGCTGGATGCGCTCGCGGGCGGCGCTGATGGCCAGCCCGATGGTGTGGGCGGTGCGCAGCAATTCTTCTGGCGCCGGCTGCGGATAGCCCATAATCAACAGTTCGGTCAGGCGCCCCTGGGTGAAAACAGGGACAAAGATGGCGTAATCGGTTGTCAGCTGCCGGGCAATGTGCAGCAGCGCCCGGGGCAGGCGTTCCAGCGGTTTGCGTTTGAGCGGGCTCTCGAGCGTGCCGTTGGCGAAGAGCATTTCCATCTCTTCCACGTTGAGCCGCTCCGGAGGCACGGCGATTTCCAATGGCGAAGCGTGCAGAGGGTTCCAGGCATGACGGTTTTGCGCCCGCCCGTTGGCGTCAATGGCCAACCACATGCCGGGGTATTCCAGGTTGTGCAGGGTGCGCACGATGGAGGTCGCCAGGTCTTCGGGGGTGGAAACGCGGGTCAGCCGATGACTGGAGCGGATCAAACGATCGATGAGCGCCAAATCTGCGCCGCCAAAGGTGCGGAGCTTCAGGTTGTAAATGGCGCCGGCCAGCTGATTGGCGATGACCTCCAGGGTGGTAATGGCGTCTTCCGAAAAGGCGCCTTCTTGTTGGCTTTGCACGTCCAGAACGCCGAGGACGATATCTCCCAGAGAAATGGGAACGCCCGCTTCGGCGCGGGTTTCGGGCAGGAGCGGATTCTTGAAATGAATGGGGTCGTGATCGACCTCGGAGACCACGCGAGCCTGGTTGTTCAGACTGACCCAGCCGACGATGGATTGCGCGCCGACGGGGAGTTTGTGTGCCTGCGCCAGCATGGTTTCTGCGGCCGGTCCGGAGGCGGCTTGCAGTTGGGCATATTGCCCGGTGTGATCGAGCAGGAAGATGCCGGCGTGGTAATAGTTGAAACGGGTGGTAATCAGGTTGACCGTCTTCTGCAACAAGGCTTGCAAATCTTGAGAGGAGGTCAATTCCTGGCCGATTTCTGCCGCGGTGCGGATCTCGTTGGTGCGTTCCTGCACCCGTTGTTCCAGCGAGCGGTAAAGGGCAGATAGATCAGCGGCCATACGGTTGAAGGTGCGCGCCAGAAGCCCCAGTTCGTCTTCCCGGTCTTCGGGGGCGCGCCGGTCGAAGTTGCCAGCGGCAAAGTCTTGCTGAATTTCTGCCAGCGCCAGGATGGGTGTGCTCAAGCGCTGCCCGATGCTGACCGCCACGCCGAGGGTAGCGATGACGGCGATGAGGCCCAGGAGCAGCATGAAGGGTGTCAGGGCATCCAGCTGCCCGAAGACGGCCTCGCGCGGCAATTCCAGCACCAGGTTGGCGTTGAGCGCGTACAGCGGGTAGATATAGGAGACCGTCGGCACGCCCTCGGCATTTTGCGTGTCGTTATGGAAGAGGTCGCCGGTGGCGATGAAATCATCCCAAATGGTGCGCAGTTCCGCCGCTGGCTGAAAAGTGAAGATCTCCAGCGTGCGGCGGTTGATGCCGATAAAACTGCCCTGGTTGTCGACGAAAAAGGCGTTGGCCTCCGGATGAAACTCTCCTGCCGAGCGCAAGAGCGAGGCGATGGAGGTGCCGCGGCTGAAGGCAATGGCTACCCATTGCAGGGTTCCCTGTTCGTTGTACCCTTTGTAGGTAGTCGCCAAAACGACCTGGTTGCCAAAGACCGGCTCAAAACTGGTGAGCAGATAGGTGCCATTGGGCGCGGTTTTGAGCATGTCGAATTCCGGGTTGAGGCTGAAATCCAGCCCCTCCCAGGTTGCCTCGCTGGCGAAACGCACCTTGCCGTTTTGCTCGATGATGACCAGATATTCGAACAACAAGTTGTCGTGTTGAATGCGAATATCTTCGTACCCGGCCAGGACTTGTTCGCGCAATTCGCGGTGCTGGGTGGAATAGAGAGCAATGCCCAATCCCTGGCGCACCTTGTTTTCCAGATCGCCGCGGTTGAACATATTGCTCAACCGAATGTTGCGCACTTGGATCTGTTCGTTCAGGCGCTTGCCAGCGGCCTGGGCGGCAGCGGCCATTTGCTGCTCGACCTGATCGCTGAGCAACCGCTTGGCTTGCCAGTAGCTCACGGCGCTGGATAAGGCCAGCGGCAGAATGGAAAACAGAAAGATGACGAAGATGAGCCGGAAGCGAATGCTTTTGCGAAAGGGAATACCCCGATCTCGGGGCGAAGCGCTGGAAGCCGTCATGGCACCTCGTGCAGATCAGCCGATTTCCCAAACGGGTTCACCGCTTAGGATGCGTTTGATTTGTTCCGGAAAGCGATCCGGATCGAGCGGCTTGCCAATGAAGCCATCAAAGCCGGCCTGGCGGGCCTTGCTCATTTCAGCCTGGCTGGCTTCGGCAGTTACGGCGACCACAGGCACGTTGCGCAATCGTTCAGATGCGCGGATTTTCTTCAGGGCGCCGTAGCCGTCTTCGTAAGGCAGGCGGATGTCCATCAGCACCAGATCGACGCGGGGCAGGGTGTCAGCATATTCCACGACTTCGTAGCCCGAGGTTTTCCATTCGCAATGAATGCCTAGAAAACCCAGCATCCGCGCAACCAGCACGAAGTTGGAAACGTTATCTTCAACGACAAGGACGGTGGTGCCTTTGGGGATAGGCGGTTCGTAAGGGCCGGAT
>WGAD01000025.1 GCA_015489255.1 Anaerolineales bacterium
CAATCGCCCGCAAAGAAGCGCCAGCCACCGCGCTGACCTGCCCTTCCTGCGGCGCCGGCAACCCGACCACCGCGACCAGCTGCTTTCAGTGCGGCGCGCCGCTCGGCGCGCAGGCCCAGGCCGGCGGGCAGGCCTCCCCGCCGGGCAAAAAACCGGGGCGGGCGCGCAAAGTTTTGCCCGTTCTTTTGCTGGTGCTTTTGGCTTGCAGCGGCCTGTTTTACGCGCTCTTTCTGCGCCCGGCACGGGTCGTCACGGCCCAGGTCAGCGAGGTCTACTGGCAGACGACGGTGGCCGTGGAAGAGATGCAGGCCGTCCGCTACACCGACCAGACCAACAGCCCGCCCAGCGAGGCGTACAACGTCTCTTCGCGCACTGAAACGACCCGGGTTTGCGAAGAAACCACGGTCGATCGGGGCAACGGCTACGCCGAAGTGATCGAAGAATGTTACGACGAGGCGCAAACCTACTACAGTTACACCCTGGACGAATGGGTAACGGTCGATACCTATTCCCTGGAAGGCCGCACCTTGCAACCCGAATACGCCCAGCCCCCCATTCAGGCCGGGCAACGCCTGGGGCGGCAAGACGTCCGTTTTCAGGTCACTTTTTCTGCTGAGGGAGAAAGCTGGACCTACACCCCTAATTCTCTGGCGGAGTTTCAGCGTTATCGCCCCGGCAGCCGCTGGCAATTACAACTCAACGCTCTCGGGGGCATTGTTTCCGTATCCTCACCCTGAGCGCCTCGGCGCGCGTCTTCCGCTGGGGCAGGGCAGGCCGCAGCCGCTCGCTTCCGCGATAAAAGCCCCCCGCCTGGCTGGCGGGGGGCTTCGGCTTCAGCTGTCCAGCGGTCCAACGGCCTGTTCTACTGCTTCCAGGATCTCGCCTGAACGCACCAGGGCTTTCATCGTGTTGTGATCGCGGTAAAGCGGACGGTCGATGTCCAGATGCGCCACATGGCGGCGGATGGCCTGCCGCGCGGCTTCCACCCCCCGCCCGGGCGTAAAGTCACGGAAATCCAGTGCCTGGGCCGCGGCCATGAATTCGATCCCCAGGATGCCAGCCGCGTTTTCCAGAATGCGGGCGTTCTTCAGGGCTGTGTTCATCCCCATGGAGACGAAATCTTCCTGATCCGCCGCCGCGGGGATGGAAAGGATGCTGGCCGGTGCCGAGAGGATGCGGTTTTCGGTGATCATCATGTCTGCCGTGTACTGGCTGAGCATCATGCCGGAATAGAACCCGGGTTCATGCGCCAGAAAGTCCGGCAGGCCCTGCGAAAGGGCCGGGTTGGTCAGGCGGTTCATGCGCCGCTCGGAAAGCACGCACACCATGGTGATCGCCGCGCCCGCCATGTCCATCGGTAGGGAAACCGGCGATCCCTGGAAGTTGGCGCCGGTCAGGGTCAGGTTTTCTTCCGGGATCCAGATGGGGTTGTCGCCAACGCCATTGAGTTCAATTTCCACCTGTTCGCGCGCATAGGCGATGGCATCGCGCGCCGCGCCGATGACCTGGGGCGTGGAACGCATGGAATAGGCGTCTTGCACCCGGGTCTTAATCTTGCCGCTGAGCAAGTCAGACCCTTCCATCAATTTCATGATGTTGCCAGCCGAGACGATCGCGCCGCGGAAACCGCGCAACCGGTGCAGCTGTGTATTGTAGGGCTTCAGGTTGCCCAGCAAGGCTTCAATAGACATCGCCGCGGCGATTTCCGCCTGCTTCAGCCAGCGTTCCATATCGTACAAATGGATGGCCGACATGGCCGTCAGCATATTGGAGCCATTGATGGTAGCCAGGCCATCGCGGGCCTGCAACCCCGGGATGGGAATGCCCGCCCGCTCCATGGCCTCGCGTCCGGGCAGGCGTTCTCCCTGGTAGAAGGCTTCTCCCTCGCCCAGCAGCAACAAGGCGATCTGCGACATCGGCGCCAGGTCGCCGGAAGCACCCACCGAACCCTGCTGGCAGACAACCGGCGTCACCCCTTTGTTGAGCATCTCCACCAGGGTGAGCGTGATCTCGGGCCGCACGCCGGAATTGCCGTGCGCGTGGACGTTGATGCGCCCGGCCATGGCGCCGCGCACGTATTCCACCGGCATCGGTTCGCCAATGCCAGCCGCGTGGTTATACACCAGGTAGCGCTGAAATTCTCGCACCTGCTCATCGTTGAGCAGGACTTCGGAAAATTCGCCAATGCCGGTGTTGGTGCCATACATGATCTCTCTGGCGGACAGTTTGCGCTCCAGCATGGCGCGACAAGTGCGAATGCGCTCCAGGGCCTCGGGCGCCAGTTCCACCTTTTCGCCAAAACGGGCGATGGCCACCAGTTTTTCAATGGTCAGGCTGCTGCCGTCCAGCACAATCGTCATGGCTTACGCTCCTTTTGAAAGAAAATCCGTTCCCGTATTGTACTCCCATTACGCCAGCCACCAAAAAACCCAGGCGGCGACCGTCGTCATCGTCAGGTTGTCCACGTCGCGGAACGGCAGGGATTCGACCGCCGTCGCCAGGAGACCGGCGAGGAGCAGTGGCCGCGCCCAGCCGCCCGCAGGCGGCGCAAAAACCCCGGCGCGGACATACACCCCGAGCACTGCCGCGGCGAGCAGCGTGCCGCCGGCAAATACGGCCAGCGAACCGGCCACTGTCTTGCGCGGGCTCCAGGGCAGCCGCGGAGAACGAACCCGCCGCCCGACCACATCTGCCAGCCCGTCCCCGCCGCACATCATCAACAACCCCACCAACCCCGCCGGGTGGTCCTTCCAAAAGATCAGGGTCAGCAAAACGAACATCGCGCCGTAATACAGCGGGCCGCGCAAGAGTTCCCGCCGGTCTCCACTGCGCGACATCGCCTTCACGGCGTCTTCATCCGGCACAATTCCCAAACCGACCAGGGCAAACTGCACGCTAATTGCCAACGGCACCAGCGCCGCCAGCCAGCGGGCCAGAGGTTCCGACGGGAAAAGCAACCAGCAAAGCACAAAGATCGGACCCGTGCCGATGTGAATGATTTTGCGACTCAGTCGTGGTTCCACCCAGCCGCGGGCGGCGAAGAAGTCCACCAGACGCAGCCAGCCGAGGGCAGCGGCAAAAGTCACCAGCAATGCGATCCAGGACGCAGAAAGCACGCGCGCACTCCTTTCAACGGGGTAAGAAGGTCGGCCTCATGGCTGCCCCTGCCGTTTGGCGGCCACCCGCGCCATAAAGCGGGCTTCGTCGATCAGATGGCGTTCGTGGAGGGCCTCGCCGATCTTTTCGGCCTCGTCCCAGGCTTCCACCCGGAAGACCAATTTCCGGCCTTCCACGCTCTCCAGCCTAGCCACCGCGCGGACGGTCATGCCAACCGGCGTGGCCGCCAGGTGGCGCACATCGATCCGCCCGCCGACGGTCGTCTGACCATCCGGAAGCCGTCCCCGCAGCGCCTCCACCGCGGCCCGCTCCATCAGAGCAACCAGCGCCGGTGTGGAAAAAACGGGCACCAAACCGCTGCCATGCCGGGCGGCTGTATCCGCTTCGGTCACTGGCTGCGCCCATTCCCCTTGCAAACCGATCTGCAACATACCTGCCTCCTGAAAAGAACCACAAAAAACGCCGCTGGCGCGGCGTCTGACTGTGGGCCCGGCAGGATTCGAACCTGCGACCAAAGGATTATGAGTCCCCTGCGCTAACCGCTGCGCCACGGGCCCGGCTGCGGTCAAAAAAGCCGCCGTATCCGACGGCCCAGAGCGGGCGACGGGATTCGAACCCGCGAATGTCAGCTTGGAAGGCTGATGCCTTACCACTTGGCGACGCCCGCAAAAGCGGGTTTATTCTACCCCGAGGGCTATGGATGGTCAAGTTTTCGGGAAGGCTGGCGACACGGCCGCATTCTTCGCTCCCTGCGGTTGGCCCTGGTACGATGACTGCGCAGCAGCCGTACCGAAACCAGCGGTTTGACCCGCGCGCGTTGGCTTCGATACGACGGCTGACGCCGTCACTCAGCCAACGACCCCTTCGCTGATTGAGTAGCGGGCGTTAAGCCCGCGTATCGAAACCAGCGGCGCTTTCACCTTCGTCGTTGGCTTCGGTACGCCCGCTGGCGCGGGCTACTCAGCCAACGAAAAAAATCGC
>WGAD01000026.1 GCA_015489255.1 Anaerolineales bacterium
ACCCGGAACCGGACGTGCTCTGGTGGGTGGGTTGCGCTCCCGCGACCGATGCCCGCGCCCAGAAAACGGCGCAGGCTTTTGCCCGCATTTTGCATGCCGCTGGCGTAAATTATGCCGTCCTGGGCGAAAACGAACAATGCTGCGGCGATTCGGCGCGGCGCGCGGGCAACGAATACCTTTTCTTCGAACTGGCTTCCGCCAACGTCGAGATGCTCAATGAGGTCAAGCCGCGGCGCATCGTGACGACCTGTCCTCACGGCTTGCATACGTTGAAGAATGAATATCCGGCTTTCGGTGGCGAGTATGAGGTGGTTCATCACACTCAATTGATCAATGAACTCATCGGCGCCGGCAAATTGAACCTCAAGACGGACGAAGCGGAAAAGGTCACTTTCCACGATCCCTGCTATCTGGGGCGACACAATGGAGTGGTCGATGCGCCGCGTCAGGCTTTGCGCCAGCTGCAGCTCGACCTGGCAGAGATGGAACGCCACGGTATGCAATCCTTCTGTTGCGGTGCGGGCGGCGCCCAGATGTGGAAGGAAGAAGAGCACGGGACGGCGGCGGTCAATCTGACCCGTTTTGCCGAGGCGAAAGCCACCGGCGCGGAGACCCTGGCTGTGGGTTGCCCCTTCTGCCTGACGATGATGGAAGACGCCTCGAAAGCCGATGGCGGACAGGTGGCCGTGCGCGATGTGGCCGAAATCATCGCCGACCGGCTGCAATAATCCGCTGGAGGCAGCAGAAAAGCGCACCTGCAAGGTGCGCTTTTCTGTGGGCGGGACAGGACTCGAACCTGCGACCCCTTCCTTGTAAGGGAAGTGCTCTAACCAGCTGAGCTACCCGCCCGTGCGGGCTGATTATACTCGCAAGGGGTGGGATGGTCAACAAAGGGCAGAAAGGCGCGCTGCGGCGCGCGGTTGGGCAGTATGAATTTTTGATCATCAGGAGAAACGAGACATGCGTTTGGTTCGTTATCAGGTTGGAGAAGCCCCTCCGCGTTGGGGATGGGTGCACGAGGGCCGCGTTGGGCCGGTGGACGGCGATCCCTTTGGCGATTTCTTGCGCCGAGATACTGAATGGCCGCTGGAAAAAGTGCGTCTGCTGGCGCCGCTGCAACCCGGCAAGATCATTTGTGTGGGTCGCAATTATGTCGAACACGCGCGGGAACACGCAGCCGAAGTGCCGACGGTGCCGCTCATCTTCCTCAAACCGCCTTCCGCCGTCATCGGCCCTGGGGAGGAGATCTTGCTGCCGCCTCAGTCGCAGCGGGTGGAACACGAGGGCGAACTGGTGGTTGTGATTGGAAAACGCGGGCGGCGCATTTTGGCGGACGAAGCGGAAAAACACATTTTGGGGTACACCGTCGGCAACGACGTCACCGCCCGCGATTTGCAGCGCAGCGATGGGCAGTGGACGCGCGGCAAAGGGTTCGATACCTTTGCGCCTCTCGGCCCCTGGATCGATACCGGGTTTTCACCGGCAGATGCGCTCATCACGGTGCGGGTCAATGGCGAAATGCGGCAAATGGGTTCCACGCGCGATATGGTGTTCAGCGTGCCGACCCTGATCGCCTTCATCTCCTCGGTGATGACGCTGGAGCCGGGCGATCTGATCTTCACCGGGACGCCCGCGGGCGTCGGCCCGCTGCACGATGGCGATCGCGTTTCGGTCGAGATCGAAGGGCTGGGGACGCTGGAAAATCCCGTCCGCGCCGAAATCTGAAACTCCCTTCACCGGTCTCTGAACCCCTGGCTGGCGGGCTGTCGGCCAGGGGTTTTTGGTGTTTAAGTGAGCGGGCGGGGTGTGGTGCAGTTCTGGTAGAGGAAGGGGGTAGGTAGGTTGGCGATGAAATCCCAGAAGGCCAGCTGCGCGCGAGTGGGCGGGTAGCGGGTGTTACGGGCGATGAAGATATCGCGGCAGATCTCCACGCCTGCGATGCGAATCACGGCCACGCGCCGGGGGGTGATCTGCTCAACAACAATGTTGGACACAAACCCCACGCCCAAACCCTGTTCTACTGCCAGGGCGATGGCCTCCGAGTTGCCCAGGGTCAGGATGGTGTTCAGCTCGGCGGGGTCCAGCCCGTGGGCGTGCAGGACTTCGGCGACGGCCTGGTAGGTGCCCGAGGTGGGTTCGCGCATGATGAAGTGCGCCTGCTGCAGATCGGCAGGCTGGATGTGGTCGCGCTCGGCCCAGGGGTGATTGTGCGGCGCGATCAGCACCACTGGATCGGAAGTGAAATAACGTGTCTCGAAGCGGTGGATTTGGGTCAGGTGTGTGCTGGCCAGGGCGAAGTGCACGGCTCCCTCTTCCAGCAACCGATCGACTTGCATCTGGGAGGTAACCTGGCAGGTGACACGCACCTGCGGGTGGTGATGATGAAAGGCCGTCAGCAGGTGCGGGAGGAGGTATTTCCCGGGCGTTGTGCTGCACCCAACGATCAGGTGTCCAACGACGGCTCCGTGCAGGCTGGCCATCTCTTCCTCGATCTGGATGGATTGCTGCACAAAGGCGCGTGCCAGCGGCAGCAAGATCGCGCCGGCATCGGTCAGGCTTAAACGCCTGCCGGTACGTAAAAAGAGTTCAACGCCAAAATGCTGCTCCAAAGCCTGAATGTGTTGGCTGACGCTGGGCTGGCTCATGTGCAGACGGCGGGCCGTTTCGGTGAAGTTGAGGCTTTCGGCGGCAGTTACAAACACGTTGAGCTGGTGGGCGTCGAGCATGGGGTCTCCTTTCTGTCATTATAAGTTTTTCTTATGTAATAAAAAAAGGAAAAACTATAAGTAAACTTTATTGTATGTGGGTATTTTACCAAATTTTTGTTTATACTTATGGTGAAAACCGGCACAAAATGTGCCTCGATCTTTGTTGAGGAGGTTGCCA
>WGAD01000027.1 GCA_015489255.1 Anaerolineales bacterium
GCGCGATTGGATATCTGGGTGGATGAGACAGATCAGCTCCAGCCCTTTTTCTTCGGCGCGGCGCGCCAGGGTATAGGCCACATCTTCAACGGTGGTGCGCAGATCGAAATCGATGATCTCCAGCTCCAGACGACCGGCTTCGATTTTGGAATAGTCCAAAATGTCGTTGATTAAGGACAGTAGAGATTCAGCGCTCTTCAGCGCGATGGTGGCGTATTCGCGTTGTTCTGGCGTCAAGGGGGTATCGAGCAAGAGTTCCAGCATGCCCATCACGCCGTTCATTGGTGTGCGGATTTCGTGGCTCATGTTTGCCAGGAAGTCGCTTTTGGCGCGGTTGGCTTCTTCCGCCGCGATGCGGGCACGTTCCAATTCGCTGATGTCTACATAAATGGCAAGCGCACCGATGCGTTGTCCGCCGACCGAGATGGGCAGGCCGATGAACTGAACATCTACCAGGCTGCCATCTTTGCGGCGGCGCTTGCCCCGTCCGCGAACCACGTTGCTGAAAGCCTGGTGTGTGTATGATTCGGCCTCGCTGCGCTGTTCCTGGCTGGTGATGAGCTCATCCAGGTTCTTGCCGTGTACTTCTTCCTCTTCGTACTCGAACAGCGCCGTAAACGCCGGATTGATGGTCAATACACGTTGTTGAGCATCCAGTACGACGATGGCCGCCGGGTTGTGGCGGAAGAGGCTTTCGAAGTAAATCTTTTGGTAGAGCAGCTCGTTTTCCACTTCCTTGCGTTGGGTGATATCGTGCAAGATGAAGATGGTGCGCTGCTCCTCATCCAGCTGGAAAGCGCTGCGACGGATGATATACGTCCCTGGCATACGCAAAAAATTGTATTCCCCTTCCAGCCGCTGCCAGAGGGGAATGCTCTTTTGTGGGTCGAAGAGAACAGAAGACAACGGTTGGCCGAGCAGGTCTTTAAAGTCCTGGCGCAGCCTTTGGGCAAAGGCATGGTTGCAACGCATGATGATGCCATGCTGATCGACGATGACGATGGGGTCTTCCAGCGCGTCGAAGGATGATTCCCATTCTTTTTTTGCCAGCAATAATTGCCGGTTGAGCGTGTTGAGCTCTTGGGTGCGGCGGGCTACTTGTTCTTCTAGCGAATTGTTCAGGGCTTCAAACTCTGCTTTGCGCTTGCCGATGAGATAAAACAATCCCCCCATGACCAATGGCGCAGTGCCCACAACACCCAGGGCGGCGTGCCGCCCCCAACGCCATTCGGCAACGGCGGCCAGGCCAAACAGTGCAAGTCCAAGCAAAAAACCCAACAGCGCCCAGCGCAGGGCATCCCGTGGTGCGGACTTCATACAGGCTCCTCGTCCAGCAAAAATTGCGAGCGGATTATCCATTTTTTATATTAACATAAACCAGGCAAGAGACACACCTTTGCCATGAAAAGGATACGAAAAAAAACAGCCGTCCGCCGACGGGACGACTGTTTCGGACAGCCAGGTGACGCAGGGTTATACCCCAAGCATGACCGGGTCTTCGATGTACTCGCCCAGCTTTTGCAGAAAACGGGCGGCTTCGGCGCCATCGCTCACGCGGTGATCGACCGAAAGGGTGGCCTTCATCGTCCAGCCAACGGTCAGCTGGCCGTCTTCGACCACCGGCACCTGGCGGGCCGAGCCGACCGCCAGGATGGCGGCTTCGGGCGGGTTGATGATGGCGATGAAGTGCTCCACGTCGTACATGCCCAGGTTGCTGATGGAAAAAGTGGAGCCTTCAATGTATTCGGAGCGCACCTTGCCGCTGCGCACCTGCTGGGCCATTTCGCGCACTTCGGCGGAAATCTGGCGCAGGGGTTTCTGGTCGGCGTGGCGGCAGACCACGGTCAGCAGGCCGTTTTCGACCGCCACCGCGTTGCCGATGTGGATCGCGCCGTGGCGGACGATGCGCCCGTCCACGAAGGAAGCGTTCAGGTTGGGGAAGTCGCGCAGGGCGAGCGCCACGGCTTTCACCAGGAAATCGTTCACCGAGAGTTTGACGCCGGCGCCTTCGAGCCGGGCGTTGATGCGCTTGCGGGCGGCCAGCAGGGCGTCCATGCGGTATTCGTGCGTGACGTAGAAGTGCGGCACCTGCTGTTTGGCCTCCACCATGCGGCGGGCGATGGCCTGCCGCAGCTTGCTGGGGACGATGGTTTCAGCCGCGGACGGTGGCGCTGCGGGCGCAGCCTGGGGAAGCCTCGTCTCCGCGTGGACGGCGGCGGCCTGTCTCAGGGCGGCTTCCACGTCGCGCTTGACGATGCGGCCGCCCGGGCCGCTGCCGGCGATTTGGCTGAGGTCCAGGCCGTGTTCGCGGGCCATGCGGCGGGCCACTGGCGATGCGATGATGCGGCCGCCGGCAGCCGCTGGGGCGCTGGCAGGCACGTCCACCGGGGCGGATATCTCCTGGTGGGCCGCCGCAGCGGCCTGTGGTTCGGCTTTTGCCTCCGCCTGGGCCGGCATCAGGCTGGAAATGTCTTCCTCCGCCTCGCCGACGATGGCGATCGGTTCGCCGATCGGCACGAACGTGCCCTCGCTCACCAGATGTTTGCGCAGCAGACCGCTGGCGGTGGCTTCCACTTCCACCGTCGCTTTGTCGGTTTCAATTTCGGCGATCACCTCGCCTTTTTGCACCGGATCGCCCTCGGCCTTCACCCAGCGGACGATCTGGCCTTCTTGCATGTCGAAGCCCAGTTTGGGCATGGTCATGATCTCGGCCATCAGCGTAACACCTCCTGCACCGCCGCGATGACATCTACCACTTGCGGCAGGGCGGCTTGTTCCAGGGTGCTGTTGTAGGGCAGGGGGACTTCCTTTTGCGCCACGCGCAGGATGGGCGCATCGAGCAGGTCGAAGGCTTCTTCCTGGGTGCGCGCCGCGATCTCCGCGCCGACGCCATACGATTTCCAGCCTTCCTCGACGACGACCAGCCGGTTGGTCTTTTCCAGCGATTGGTAGATCGGCTGCATATCCAGCGGGCGCAGGGTGCGCAGGTCGATGACCTCGGCTTCGATGCCCTCTTGCGCCAGTTGAGCGGCGGCCTTGAGGGCCAGGTCCAGCCCTTTGCTGTAGGCGGCCAGCGTGACATCGCGCCCGGGCCGCTGGATTTTGGATTGTCCGATGGGCACGAGGTATTCCTCTTCCGGCACCTCGCCGCGCACCTGGTACATGGTGGCGTGCTCGATGAAGAGCACCGGATCGTCGGAGCGGATGGCGGCCTTCAGCAGCCCTTTGGCATCGTAGGGGGTGCCGGGAGCAACGACCTTTAGCCCGGGGAAGTGGGCGAAGACCGCGTCCGGCGTTTGCGAGTGGGTGGCGCCCAGCTGGCGTCCGCCGCCGCTTACCGTGCGGATGACCATGGGAACGCGCATCTGCCCGCCGAACATGGCGCGCATTTTGGCGGCCTCGTTGACGATGTGATCCATGGCGGAAAAGGCGAAGTTGATGGTCATGATCTCGGCGATCGGCCGCAGGCCGGTCATGGCTGCGCCGATGGCCGCGCCAACGATGACGGCCTCGGCGATGGGGGTATCGCGCACGCGTTTTTCGCCGAAGTGGTCGTAGAACCCTTTGGTTACGGCGTAGGTGCCGCCCCAGATGCCGACTTCCTCGCCGAGGATGAAGACGTTTTCATCGCGTTCCATTTCTTCCCACAAAGC
Organism: Anaerolineales bacterium; assembly: GCA_015489255.1. Classification (GTDB taxonomy): domain Bacteria; phylum Chloroflexota; class Anaerolineae; order Anaerolineales; family Villigracilaceae; genus S143-42. The sequence continues at coordinate 3,654 of WGAD01000027.1, forward strand.
CTGAGAAATGGCTTGTCGCATGGTGATCTTAGCCATGGTTCGCCTCCACGTAAATGTCCTTGAACAACTCGTCCAGCGTTGGTTCCGGGCTGGTCTCGGCAAAGCGGATGGCGTCATCGGTATCGGCGGCGGCGCGGGCTTCGATCGCATCCAGGGTTTCGGCGCTGGCTTTTTCGTTTTCCAGCAGCCAGCGGCGGAAGATGCCGATGGGGTCGTTTTCCTGCCAGCGGGCCACTTCTTCCTTGTCGCGGTAGCGTTCCGGGTCGCCCATGGAGTGGCCGCGGAAGCGGTAGGTGTTGATCTCCAGCAGGAAGGGGCCAGCGGCGCGGACGTGCGCCAGCGCTTTTTGCGCCGTTTCGTACACTTCCATCACGTTCATGCCGTCGATAGCCATGTTGGGGATGGCGTAGCCATCGGCCTTGCGACGGATTTCGCTGACGGCGGAGGCGCGTTCCACGGCGGTGCCCATGCCGTACTGGTTGTTTTCGCACACCCAGAGCACCGGCAGTTTCCAGACCTTGGAGAGGTTGAGGGCCTCGTGGAAGTAGCCGATGTTGGTGGCGCCGTCGCCGAACATGCAAATGGTGACGCCGTCGCTACCCCGGTACTGGTCGCCGAGGGCCAGGCCGGCGGCGATGGGCAGGTGTGCGCCGACGATGGCGTGGCCGCCCCAGAAGTTTTTCTCCACGTCGGCCATGTGCATTGAACCGCCCTTGCCTTTGGAAATGCCGGTTGCCTTGCCGAGCAATTCGGCCATCACCTGGCGGGCGGAAATGCCCACGTTCAACGCCACGCCGTGGTCACGGTACGCGGTGATGATGCGGTCTTGTGGCTGGCGGGCGGCCACCAGCCCGGTGCTGACGGCCTCTTGTCCGATGTAAAGGTGCAAAAATCCGCCGATCTTGCCTTGCTGATACAGCTCCGCGGCTGCTTCCTCCACGCGGCGGATAAGCACCATTTGGTAGTACATATCCAAAAGTTGTTCTTTTTTCATCATCTCTCCTTGTTGCCAGAGTTGGTCATCGCTTTTCACGCTTTATTCTACATCCTAGCATAAAAAACACCGGGGCGTCCCGGTTGGTTGTGCAGCGGGTATTGATGCTAAATTATACCTGAAATGTGTGGATTTTTATAGGAAATTTGATTTAAAAGAGGCATACGAGACATGCAGACAGCATGGTTCCTATTTTTCTCACACGGAGTCACGGAGCGCACGGAGCAGGCTTTGCCAATCTCTGTGTTCTCAGTGTCTCCGTGAGAGGGTGTTTACCCGGAGTCACGGAGCGCACGGAGCAGGCTTTGCCAATCTCTGTGTTCTCTGTGACTCCGTGAGAGGGTGTTCACACGGAGTCACGGAGCGCACGGAGCAGGCTTTGCAACTCTTTGTGTTCTCTGTGACTCCGTGAGAGGGTGTTCACACGGAGTGCACGGAGAAGTCTTTGCAACTCTTTGTGTTCTCTGTGACTCCGTGAGAGGGTGTTCACACGGAGTCACGGAGCGCACGGAGCCGGCTTCACAAATCTCTGCGTTCTCTGTGTCTCCGTGAGAGGATGTTCACACGAAGTCACAGAGTGCACGGGAAGATGCTTATTCCCTGCGTTCTTAAAAGCCCAAACGTCATGCCGGGCGCAGGGTGAACCAGGCGATCAGATGCAGCAGGGCCAGCAAGGCGAGCGCCAGGCGGTAGGTGCGCTGGGTGCGGGCCTCGGTGGTGAAAGCCAGACCGCCGAAGGTGATGAAAGCCAGCGGCACCAGCGAGGGGAAGAGGTAACGTCCCAGCGGGGTGTAGTCAGAGGTAAGGGAATGATGTAACGAAGCCCCGAGATTTAAAAGAAATACCAGCGCGCTCCAGATGTAAACCATTTTGTGACGGGTCTGGCCCTGCCGCAGGAGGATGACGGCGGTCAACAGGGCAGCTGCGCTGTAAAGCAGCCCGGCGGTCAACACCACCGGCCGGGCGACGGTGAGCGTGGTATAGTTGAAACTAGCGTACATCTGGCGAAAAGAGGTTTGCAGCCAACCCATTTCCAATAGCAGATCCCGCCAGGTGAAGCCTTTTTGCCCCAGGGCCAGCCGCGGCATCAGCGGATTGGAGGGCTTCATGCCAAAGCGGGCATACAGCTCTTGCGCGTGACGGATGGCGGCAGCGTCGTTGCCGACCAGGCGCGGCAAAATCACGCGATAGGGCAGCATGGGCAGCAGGCTGAGCAACCCGGCCAATCCCAGGAATGGGAGTAGCCGTTGCAAACTGGCTTTCCAGCTCTGGGCATTGCCTTCCAGCAAGATCAGCATGCCGAGGGCGTAGAAGCCGGTCAGCCAAAAGTTCATCTTGCTGGCCCAGATCAGGCCGAGCAGCAGACCGAACCCCAGCGCACGACGGCGCGTCAAACCGCCGGCGGCGTGGATGTGAAAGACGTAGAGGACGGTCAGCACAGAGACGGAGAGGGCGAAGGCATCGGAATTGGCGTAGCCATAGATATACACCACCGATGGCAGCGTGAGCAGCGCCAGGAACATTTCGCGCGGCGGCCAATCGAAGCGCAGGCGGCTGGCTGCCCAGAGGGTGAATCCCAACAAAAGCAGGTTGAGCGTGCGATACAGCCGGACGTTGGGCGCGCCGGTTTGGCGCTGTAAAAAGTCCATGCGCTGCTGGTAATAGACCAGGTCCACGCCGCCAGTGGGGCCGGAAAAAGGTAAAGTCGAGGGGAACGCAAATTTGTTTATGGTAGGCAATAATAGATCGGAGTAGGAGCGGGTCTCTGGAGGAAAAATGGGGCGTAGCAATCGCCCGATTTTTCCATACAATGGATAGACCAGCTCGCCAGTCATGATTCGACTGACCCCGTAAAGGGAGTAATAAATGCCTGGTGACCCAGCTTTAGCAGGCAACCAGTGGTCTTCGTAGTAGTAAAAAGCATCCAGATGATTGGCTTCATCGGAGTGGACGTCGTACTCGGTGGTGTAGGCCACCAGAATGGGGAAGAGCAGCGGCAGGAAGAAGAGCAATAGATACGTTTTTTTTCGCATCATCAATACAATTGTTGCAGCTATTTGTTGGAATTTGTGCAGGCAGCCTTGGGTGGCGATTTTTGTGCCATAATAAGGACATTATCATTGTATCATGCGGAGGTGCATGATGGGAGACGGCGCCATTAATCCGGGACGGCCGTCCCCGCCGCTGCGGTGATGGACGCCCTGCGTCCCCGTGGCATTTATTTCACAATTCATTGGGAGGAAGCATGACCGAATTGCTGTATCAAACCGATAGTTACCTGCGCGAAATGGACGCGGTGGTCACGGCTGTGGACGCCGAAAAGCGCGCTGTGGCGCTGGATCGGACGGTTTTCTACCCGGGCGGCGGTGGGCAGCCGCACGATACCGGCACGTTGACGGCAGCCGGTGCAACTTATCCGGTCGTCCGGGTGAAGAAAATCGGCGGGGACGTGTGGCATTTCCTCGGCGGCGAAGACCCGTTGCCAGAAGTCGGCGCGGCTGCGCATGGCGTCATCGACTGGGCGCGGCGCTATGCCCTGATGCGCACCCACACCGCCCTGCACATCCTCTGCGGCGTGGTCTTCCGCGATTATGGCGCGCTGGTGACCGGCGGCAACATGGAGCCGGGCAAGGGGCGCATGGATTTCGAGTTCGAACACTTGCGGGCTGAGCTGGTGGCCGAGATTGAAGCCGCCGTCAACGCCGAAGTGGCTGCCGGGCGGGCTGTCTGCGTGAACATCTTGCCGCGCGAAGAAGCCTTCCAGATCCCCGACCTGATCCGCACCAAGATCAACCTGCTGCCCGCAGGCATCGCCGAGGTGCGGACGGTGGAGATCGTCGGCCTGGATTTGCAAGCCGATGGCGGCACGCACGTCGCCAACACGTCCGAAGTCGGCCCGGTGCGGGTGGTCAATTACAAAAGCAAGGGCAAAATCAACAAGCGGATTTATATAGAATTGGGATAAAGGAGGCAGGCGATGGACTACCGCAAACTGGGCCGCACCGGCCTGAAAGTTTCCCCGTTGTGTTTGGGGACGATGCAGTTCGGCTGGAGCGCGGACGAGGCGCTTTCGCACCGCATCCTTTCGGCGGCGTTTGAGGCCGGCATCAACTTCATCGATACGGCCGATATCTACTCCCGCTGGGTGGAGGGCAACCCGGGCGGCGTGGCCGAGGGGATCATAGGGCGCTGGCTGAAGCAAAGCGGCGTGCCACGGCACCAGGTGGTGCTGGCGACCAAAGTGCGCGGCCCGATGGGAGAAGGCCCCAACGACCAGGGCCTGAGTCGGGCGCACATCATGCAGGCGGTGGAAGATTCCCTGCGCCGTTTGCAGACCGATTACATTGACCTCTACCAGGTGCATTGGCCGGACGATGACACGCCGATCGACGAAACCCTGCACGCGCTGGATACGCTGGTGCGGCAAGGGAAGGTTCGGTATATTGGCGCTTCCAATTACCGCGCCTGGCAGCTGATGGAGGCGCTCTGGGTCGCCGACAAACACGACTGGGTGCGTTTCGACGTGTTGCAGCCGCATTACAACCTGCTGCACCGCGCCGAGTTTGAACGCGAATTGCAGGCGGTCTGTGCCCGCTGGCAGATCGGCGTCATCCCCTACAGCCCGCTGGCGGGCGGCTTTTTAACCGGCAAGTACCGCGCTGGACAGCCGCTGCCTGCCAGCGTCCGTGCCAGCCGGATGCAATCTTTGATGACCGAACAAAATTTTGCGTTGCTTGCGGCGATGGATGAGATCGCCGGTCGGCATCGCGCCACGCTTTCTCAGGTGGCGCTGGCCTGGCTGCTGGCTGATCCAGTCATCACCAGTCCGATCATCGGGCCGCGCACGCTGGAGCAGTTGGATGACAATCTCGGCGCGTTGAAGTTTTCCCTGGACGCCGAAGAGAAGGCACAGCTGGATGCGTTCACCGACTGGCGCACGCCTTAAGGCCGATGCCCTGCTGCTGTTGGCCTCCCTGATTTGGGGGACGGCCTTTGTAGCCCAGCGCCTGGTTGGACAGCAAGGCGGGGTGCATCTTTTCAATGGCGCGCGCTTTGGGCTGGCGGCGTTTCTCTTGTGGGGCGTGCAGCGGTTTCGTCCATTGGGCGGCCGTGACTTCTGGCGCTGGGCGGGGGTGGCCGGCGCGTTGCTTTTTTCCGGCAGCGCTTTGCAGCAGGCTGGGTTGCAATATACCACGGCGGGAAACGCCGGCTTTATTACCAGCCTGTACACGGTATTCGTTCCCTTGCTGTTGTTTTTCTTCTGGCATGAGAAACCTGCCTTGTATACGGTCCTGGCGGTTGCCATGGCGGTGGGCGGCGCGTATTTGCTCAGCGCTGGCGGCGGTTTTAAAGCTCAACGAGGCGATGCGCTGGAAATCATCGGGGCCGTGTTTTGGGCCGGGCATGTGATTTTGCTGGGCAAATTCGCTCGCCGCTATCGCCCCTTGCCTTTTGCTACCGCGCAGTTTGCCGTTACTGCGGCGCTGAGCCTGGCCGTTGGCTTTTTCCTGGAATGGCCGCTCACGGTATCGGTGCGCCTGATGATCCCGGCTGTGTTGTACACGGGCATTTTTTCGGTCGCCATCGCCTATACTTTGCAGGTCTGGGGTCAGCAACACACACCGCCCACCGATGCGGCGTTGATCCTGAGTTTGGAATCGGTGTTTGCTTTGCTTTCGGGCTGGCTGGTGTTGGGCGAAAGCCTGTCCCTGGCGCAGGGCGTGGGGTGCGCGTTGATCTTTGGCGGAGTGATGCTTTCTCAAGCGGATGTGTTGTTTTTTCGTCAAAGAGCATAGTGCGCGCGCTGCCGCTGGAAAAGCAAGATATGCGGCTTTGTCTCTGACGGCGGAAAACGGGTAGAATAGCGGCATGAAATCGCACCTGCGTACTTTTTTCCTGGTTTTGTTGGGACTCAGCGTTCTGGCGGCCCTGGGCGCGCTTTTCTGGCAAACTTTTCAATTTGCGCGCGCTTGGCCAGGCGGAGCAGAGTTCGCCCGCCGCTGGATGGCTGCTCGCGCTTTCCTGTATGGCAACGGTGACCCCTATGCTCAAGAGGTGGCGGCTGCGGCCCAAACCTTGCTGACGGGCACCTCTGA
>WGAD01000028.1 GCA_015489255.1 Anaerolineales bacterium
CGCCTGTTGCTGACCCTGCCCGCCGAAGAACGCGCCGGTTTTGAAGAACTCTTGCAGCAAGCCCTGGCAGACCGCACCACCCTGCAAGAAGAACTGGCCCAGGTGCAACAAAGGCTCAACCAACTAGAAGCAGAAATCAACCCATCAGGAGAAGAAACGCAAAGCGCATGAACACACCCACCCCCTCTTTGCAAGACCTTCAGCGCCTGGCCCGTCAAGCAGGCGCTATTTTACGTCACGGCTATCGCCAGGAACACACCATCGACTATAAAGGAGAAATCGACCTGGTGACCGAAATCGACCGCCTCTCAGAAGATTTCTTGCTTGCCGAAATTGCCCGTCTCTTCCCCGGGCACCAGGTGGTGACGGAAGAAAGCGCCGGCCTGGCGGGAGACAACCGCCACCTGTGGATCATCGACCCGCTCGATGGCACGGTCAACTATGCGCACGGCGTGCCGATCTTTTCCGTCTCCCTGGCGTATGCCCACCATGGGCGCGTGCTCTTCGGCGTAGTGTACGACCCCATGCGGGATGAATGTTTTTCCGCCCGCCGCAATGGCGGCGCCACGCTCAACGGGCACCCTGTCCGGGTGGCTGCAACGCGCGACCTGAACCACAGCCTGCTGGTCACCGGTTTTCCTTACGACATCCGCACCACAACCGAAAACAACTTGGATCATTACGCCCGCTTCGCGCTGCGCTCGCAAGGCGTCCGTCGTCTCGGTTCTGCCGCCCTCGATCTCTGTTATGTGGCCGCCGGTCGCTTCGACGGATACTGGGAATTGAGCCTCAAGCCCTGGGATCTGGCCGCCGGCGCCCTGATCGCCGCCGAAGCCGGGGCGGTCGTCACCCGCGTCGATGGCAGCAAAAACCTGTTGCAACCGCCTTGCAGCGTTCTGGCAGCCCCGCCCTCCCTCCACAGTCAGATGCTTGCCCTCCTGCAATCGCCTGTATAATGAAACCATGAGCATCTGGCAAGAAACACACATCCTCCTTGGCGTCAGTGGCTCGGTCGCCGCCTACAAAGCCGCTTTCCTCGCCTCGCGCCTGACCAAAGAAGGCGCCCGTGTCACCACCGTGCTGACCGCTGCCGCCACTCGTTTCGTCTCGCCGCTGACCTTTCAATCGCTCACCGCTCAACCAGCCTACACCGACGAGGCCTTGTGGGGCGCTGAAGGCCATGTGCTCCACGTCCAACTGGGCCGCCAGGCCGACCTGATGGCCGTCGTTCCGGCCACCGCACAGACCTTGTCCAGCCTGGCACACGGCAGAGCCGACAACCTGCTGACCCTGGCCGCCTTGACTTTGCAAGGCCCGCTATTGCTGGCGCCGGCGATGGACGCCGGCATGTACGAACACCCCGCCGTTCAAGCCAATGTAGAAACCCTGCGGCAACGCGGCGCCTACTTCGCCGGCCCGACCACAGGCCGCATGGCCTCCGGCGAACATGGCCTTGGCCGACTGCTGGAGCCGGAAGAACTCCTGGGGCACATCCGCTACCTGCTGGGACGGCGCGGCCCGCTGCAAGGACGCCGTTTGCTCGTCACGGCGGGCGGCACCCAAGAACCTATCGACCCCGTGCGCGTCATCACCAATAAATCATCCGGCAAGCAAGGGTATGCCCTGGCGCAAGCCGCGCTCGACATGGGCGCAGAAGTTACCCTCATCACCACGCCCACGGCCCTCGCTCCGCCCGTCGGCGCCCGCCTGATACACGTCCGCACCGCCGCCGAAATGCGCGCCGCCGTCTTGCAGGCCTGCCCCCAAACCGACGCCCTGCTCATGGCCGCCGCCGTGGCCGACTTCACCCCAGCCAGGCCGGCCGGGCACAAAATCAAAAAACGGGATGGGCTGCCACACATAGACCTCGCGCCCGCCCCCGACATCCTGGCAGAAGTCGCCGCCCTGCCCGATGCCCAACGTCCGCGCGTGGTCATTGGTTTCGCCGCCGAAAGCCGCGATCTTCTGGCCAACGCCGCTGAAAAACTGCGCCGAAAAAAGCTCGACCTCATCGTCGCCAACGACATCACCGCCGCAGACGCCGGATTCAGCGTAGATACCAACCGGGTCACCCTGCTCCACGCCGATGGCCGCCGCGAGCCGCTGCCTCTGATGAGCAAAGCCCAGGTCGCCGAAACCGTACTCGCCCGCCTGCTGCCCCTGCTTTCCGCTTAAAGCAGGCATCCCCCACAGGAGGCCCTATGCGCATTCTGGTTCTTTCCGATATTCACGCCAACCTGACCGCCCTGCAAGCCGTCTTGCAGGCCGCCGGCCCGGTCGATGCCGTCTGGTGCCTGGGCGATCTCGTCGGCTACGGCCCCAACCCCAACGAAGTTGTTGAAACCATCCGCGCCCAACCCAACCTGCTCTGCGTCGCCGGCAACCACGACGTTGCCATTGCCGACCTGGATATGGATATCCGCGCCTTCAACGCCCAGGCCCAGGCCTCGGTTCGTTGGCAGCGCGCCAACCTGAGCGAAGAAAACCGCCGTTACCTCTACCACCTCCCCCGCCAGCCGCAGATACAAGAACCGGTCACCCTGGCACACGGCAGCCCGCGCGATCACCTCTGGGAATACATCCTCACCGCGCGCATTGCCGATGCCAACTTTCACGAAATGGAAACGCATCTGGCTTTCGTCGGCCATTCGCACTTGCAATTGGGGTTCCAATACCAAGCAAACCGTCGCACGCACAGGATATCTCTCCGCCCGGGAGAGACCCTCTCTCTAGCTGACCGCTATCTAATCTTGAACCCCGGCTCCGTTGGTCAGCCGCGAGATGAAGATCCGCGGGCGGCTTTTGCCATCTACGACCCCGACAAACAAGAATGGCGCCCGCAGCGAGTGGAATACGATGTTCGCACCACGCACGACCGCATCCTGGCTGCCGGACTCCCCTCGCGCCACGCCAAACGCCTACTGCACGGCTGGTAACCGACCACAGCCGCCTGCGGGCGGCGATCCGCAGGGATGCCCGAGGGGAACTTTTCCCCCTCCCCTGACGTCTAACCAGGGAATCCCACCCCGCAAGGAGGAGCCGATGAAACGCCTGAGTCTCATCTCCCTTTTGTTCATCCTGGTTGCCGCCGCTTGCGCCCCCAAGCTGCAAAGCACCAACGACGAAGCCCTCTACCTGGAAGCAGAACCTGCCCCCGGTCTCGCTGCCGCGCCTCCGGTCGTCGAATCTCAAGCCGCTGCGGCCCGCTCTGCCGTTCCACAAGTCGCCGAGGCCCAACGCATGGTCATTCGCAACGCCGACCTGACCCTGGTGGTGACCGATCCGCGCGCCACCCTGACCGCCATCCAGCGCCTGGCTGAAGAAATGGGCGGCTACGTGACCGCATCCGACCTTTACCTGTCCACCAGCGAAAACGGACGCCGCGTACCGGTTGGCAGCATCACCTTCCGCGTGCCTGCCGAACGCCTCGACGAAGCCTTACAACAGATCAAAGAGCAAGCGGTAGAAGTGCGCGCCGAAAACATCCGCGGGCAAGACATCACCGCCGAATACATCGACCTGGAATCCCGTCTGCGCAGTCTGGAAGCTGCCGAAGCCCAGCTGGAAGAGATGATGACCCAGGCAACCGATATGCAAGACGTCATTACCATCTTCGATCAGCTCACCTACTACCGCGAGCAAATCGAACAGGTCAAAGGGCAAATGCAATACTACGAGCAAGCCGTTGCTCTCTCTGCCGTCAGCGTCAAATTGCTGGCAGAAGAGGGCGTCTTACCCCTGGAATTGGGCGGCTGGGATCTGGGCTTCACAGCCCGCCAATCCCTGCAAGACCTGATCTACTTTGTGCAAGGGTTCCTGCGTTTTGCCCTGAGGCTGATCATCCTCTACCTGCCCGCCGGCCTACTGCTCTTCCTGCTCTTCTATGCCCTCTGGCGCAGCTTGCTGCGTCCTTTCTGGCGGCGCATCCGTCCTCGCAAACGCAGCCAGTCTTAGAGAAAGCCTCACCTCGCAAAAGCCCGCTCTGCAGCAGAGCGGGCTTTTTATGGTTCTCGGGGGCAAAACCTCCCCGCGCACCTGCATGGCTTGAGCGCCGCCCATTCAACCCGATTTGACCAGAACAGATGTTCATGTTATACTTTTAGCACAAATGATCAACCAGCGCTGAACGCGAAACAAGGAGTACAGCCTATGATGGCGAAGAAGAAAGGGCTGGGCGAAAAACACAAGGCCATTTTGCAATTTTTGAAATCACGTCAGGAAAACGGCCTGCCCTCCCCCACCATCCGCGAAATCGCCGAAGCTTGCAATATCTCGTCCACCTCGCTGGTGGCTTATTACCTCCGGCAGCTGGAAAAAGCCGGACACATCGAGCGCGACGCCAACCGAGCACGCAGTATTCGGCTCAACCGCCCTCCGGCGCAACCGGTCGTTTCCATTCCCGTCCTCGGCCCAATCGTCGCCAGCGAGCCGATCCCCATGCCGGCCTCGGATCTCTCTTACTTCACCGAGGCCGATACTGTGGACGTCCCGCCCTCCTTGCTGACACAAAAACCCGACGATCTCTTCGCCCTGCAAGTGCGCGGAAATTCGATGATCGACGCCATGATCAGCGATGGCGATATCGTCATTCTCAAGCCAACGGAATCCGCCGAGAATGGCGACATGGTCGCCGTCTGGTTGACGGACGAAGACCGCACAACCCTGAAATACTTCTACCAGGAGGGAGAACGCATCCGGCTGCAGCCGGCCAACCCGACGATGGCGCCTATCTATGTGGATGCGCGCAACCTGCGCGTGCAGGGAAAGGTCGTGGCCGTCCTGAGGAAATTGCCCTGAGAATGCTGCTTCGCCGCAGGCATAAAAGAGAGACGGCTGCCTGGTAGCAGCCGTCTCTCTTTTTGTTTGCTGGAATGTCAGGCCAGTTCGATGACCGCGCCGGCTTCTTCCAGTTTCTTCTTGGCGTCTTCGGCAACTTCCTTGCCCACGCCGGAGAGGATCTTGGTGCCCGGGGTTTCGGCCATTTCCTTGGCTTCCTTCAGGCCCATGCTGGTCAGCTGGCGGATGGCTTTGATGACCTCGATCTTCTTGGGGCCGGTTTCTTTCAGCACCACGTCGAACTCGGTCTTTTCTTCAGCCGCCTCACCAGCGCCGGCGCCGGCAGGCATCGCCATCACCGCGGCGGGCGCAGCAGCGGAAACGCCCCACTTGTCTTCAAGCATCTTCACCAGGTCTGCCGCTTCCAACAC
>WGAD01000029.1 GCA_015489255.1 Anaerolineales bacterium
GCGTCGGACGGTGTAACTACCGATGGTGTAGCGCGGGCGTTCCGGGATGCGGGTGATCAGGGCAGCGTTGCGCCGCAAGGAGGGTGCCTCTTGCTTGGATGACGGAGCGGGGGGCAGGGGTTCGTCGATCGTCTGAGGGGCGGCGGGTTTGCTGGTGGGCGGAGGCGCGGGCTGCGCCGCTGCGCTGCGGGCGCTGCGCGTCCACGTCAGGGCGCCGAAGAGGAGGCCACCGGCCAACAGGAAGGTAAACGTCCAACTGATAACGGTAAATTTGCGCGTAGCGTTCATAAGCGTTTATTGGCTAGTCAGATTTTCCAGGAATTCCAGGTTGTTTTTCGATTTTTCCAGCTGTCTCAAGATGGATTCGGTGGCGACAGTCTGATCCATGCCGGCGCCGCTTGGCGGCGAGGAGACCATCTGGGCGTACATACGGCGCATGAGCCAGACGCGCTGCAAGATGAGTGGCGGCAGGAGCTTTTCTTCGCGGCGGGTGGAGGAACGTTCAATATCTACCGCCGGGAAGATGCGCCGTTCTTGCAGGCGGCGCGAAAGGTGCAGCTCCATGTTGCCGGTGCCTTTGAATTCTTCGTAGACGATGTCATCCAGGCGGGAGCCGGTGTCGACCAGGCAGGTGGCGATGATGGTCAGCGAGCCGCCTTCTTCAATGTTGCGGGCGGCGCCGAAGAATTGCTTGGGGGGGTAGAGCGCGCTGGGATCCATGCCGCCGGAGAGGGTGCGCCCGGAAGGGGTGACGACCAGGTTGTAGGCCCGTGCCAGGCGGGTGATGGAGTCCATCAGCACCACCACGTCGCGCCCCATTTCCACCAGGCGTTTGGCGCGCGCGAGGGCAACTTCGGCGGTGCGCACATGCGAGGTGACGGGTTCGTCGAAGGTCGAGGCGATGACGCTGGCATCCACCGAGCGGTCCATATCGGTCACTTCTTCGGGGCGTTCTCCGATTAGGGCGACCATCATATCTACTTCCGGGTATTTGGTGGAAATGGCGTTGGCAATTTGCTTCATGATGGTGGTTTTGCCGGCCTTCGGCGGGGAGACGATCAGGCCGCGCTGGCCGCGCCCAATGGGGGCGATCAAGTTGATCAACCGTGGTGCGAGAATGTCGGGCGTGGTTTCCAGGTCGAACATCGTCTCCGGATAGATGGGCGTCAGGTTTTCGAAGCGTTGGCGGCGACGGGCGGCCTCGGGCGGCAGGAAGTTGATGCTTTCTACCTTGATCAGTCCATAATGTTTTTCGCTTTCGCGCGGCGGGCGCACATGACCGATGACCAGATCGCCGTTGCGCAAATGGTGGCGGCGGATCTGGGCCTGTGAGACGTACACATCGTTGTTGGTTTGCTGGTAGCCGCGGGTGTGCAGGAAGCCGATGCCGTCTTTGGTGATCTCCAGGATGCCGCCGCGCAGCTCCAGGCCCTCGCGGGCGGCCTCGGCCTCGCGCATGCGGATCAGCAGGAATTCTTTTTTCAGTCGGTTGGCGCGTTCCACGCCGAGTTCTGCGGCCATCATCCGCAGGGTGGACAGAGGTTGGTTTTCCAGTTCGCTCAAATTCATAGACAGTCTCATCTGGATGCCATTTCCCCAGAATGTGGCATCCGTGGTTTGGGAGGGGAAACCCCTTCTTTTTGCTTTAATTTTGCCTGGTGGGGGATTGTATGGGTCAAGATGGGGTGATTATAGCATCAAACCGGCGCAGGGGCAAATAGGCCGATTGGCGCGGGAGCGTTCAAAAAATGCGGCCAACTGGTCCGGAGGGCGGCGTCCATGCTTTGCCATGCGTGCTGGCCTTGAAAACAAAAATGCCAGACAGGAGACCGGCAACACCCGAAGGGACTTCCTTACCGTTGCTTCCTCTCGGACCTGGCGGGGTTCGGAAGGCTCCGCCGTGCCGGGCCTGTCTGGCGGCCAAAGCATACCCCAGGGCGGGCGGCCTGTCAAGCCGTGGGCTGGGGCGAAGGGGCGCCTGGCTTTCCAGTCACCCTGTGCGTAAGCGATATCGTGTAGGAAAAAATGGCGATTTCATGATAAGAATAAATGAAATCGGGTACAATTCATTTGTCAATTATATTTCAACCTGAATTGTAAACGTTTCGTTGGAGAGTACCTATGATGCGCAAACACCGCTGGCTGAACTGGCTGATGGCTTTTGTTTTTGTAATTGGGCAGGCGGGGGGCGCTGTCCTCGGCGCGGCTGCTGCTGAAGCGCCAAGGGAGGGCGGCGCTCCGTTGACTGTGTCCGGCGGGCAGCCGGCGGGCGTCCAACCCGCGGGTGCGACCCCGCGCCCGCTGCAAGCGCCGACGGCTGATGTTTCTTTGGGGATGCCGGCCTCGGTGCAATTGGGGAGCAATTTCTCGTTCACCGTCACCTTCGATAACGACGGCACCGACCCGGGCTACGGCCCCTTCATCGACATCCTCTTCCCGGTCACCGGCGCGGACGGCGACGACGGGATCGACTTCATCTCGGCCACCTACCTGGGCGCCAGCGTCGAAAGCGTGGTGCAGACCTTCCCTGACGACGGCGGCGGCACGGGTTGTGTGGATCACCCCTGGCTGCGCGACAACACCGGCGCTTACCTTCAGGTCTGCGGCTCGGCGGGCGACAAAGTGGTTTCCTTGCGCCTGCCCTTCGGCTCCTTCGTGCCCGATCAACCCCCGGCTGACATCACCATTAACGCCAGCTTGAGCAACCTGGCCGACATCTCCCCGGCGCTGGTGGTTAAAGCTCGCGGCGGTTATATGTATGGCGCCACCCCGCTGGATGACTGGTGCTGCGGCGATACGCCCATCGCCCAGCCAACTGACAACGACGGCACCGGCTGGCCCAGCGCCAGCGTGACGCCGGTCGTCATGAGCATGGACAAGGTTTACATCGGGCCGGGCAACACCTCCAACGAGACGGCCACCGGGCCGA
>WGAD01000030.1 GCA_015489255.1 Anaerolineales bacterium
CGTCGGGGCGGGCCAGCGCCACCTCTTGCTTGGGTTTACCCACGGCGGCGCGCATGGCCTCCTGGGCGTCGATCAGGGGCTGCATGGCCTTGTGCCCCAGTTCCAAGGCTTCGACCATCACCTCTTCTGGCACTTCGTCTGCGCCGCATTCTACCATCAGGATGGCTTCGCGGGTGCCGGCGATGCGCAGGTCAAGGTCCGATTTTTCCAGCTGCTGGAAAGTGGGGTTGATGATGAATTCGCCGTCAATGCGCCCCACGCGCACCGCGCCGACCGGCCCATTCCAGGGGATGTCGGAAATGGTCAGGGCGGCGGAGGCGGCATTGATCGCCAGGATGTCGATCGGGTTTTCGCCGTCGGAGGAGAGCGAATACATCAAAACTTGCAGGTCGTTGCGCATGCCTTCGGGGAAGAGCGGGCGCAGAGGACGATCGGTCAGCCGGGCGATGAGGGTGGCTTCGGTGGTCGGGCGTCCTTCGCGGCGGAAGAAGGAGCCGGGGATGCGACCGCCGGCGTACAGGCGTTCTTCGTAGAAGACGCCCAGGGGGAGGAAATCAGCGCCTTCGCGGGGTGCGCCCATGGTGGCGGCAGCGAAGATCATGGTATCGCCCAGTTGCACCGTGACGGCGCCGTTAGCCAGGGCGGCCAACCGGCCCACCTCAAACGTGACGACATGCCCGCCCACCTGGGCGGTGAAGGTTTGGACTTCAGGTTTCATTTTTCTTTGCTCCTGGTTTTCCCGCCTTTGGTCAGGGACTGATTGCCGGGTTGAAAGCGCTTTCAGCACGGCAATCAATTCCTAACCGCAGCGGGAGGGGATAAAAAACAAGTAGATGGGGGTTCCCATCTACTTTGGGACGAACGAGCGTTACTTGCGGCGCAGGCCGAGTTTATCGGTCACAGCCAGGTAAGAGTCGTAATTTTTCTTGCGCAGGTAGGCCAACAAGCGGCGGCGGCGCCCAACCAGCTTGAGCAGGCCGCGGCGGGTGGCCTCGTCGTGTTTGTGCTCTTTCAGGTGTTCGGTGAGCTGCTTGATGCGGGCCGTCAGGATGGCGATTTGCACTTCCGGCGAGCCGGTGTCTTGTTCGTGGCGGCTGAAATCTTTGATGATGGCTTGTTTTTCTTCTTTGTCAAAAGGCATGACGTCTGCTTTCTCCTTAAGAAATGAAATTTTTGAGCAGGTCTCCGTGCCCGCAGCCGGAGCCGCCTGGCAGGACCAGTCAAGCGGGGGTAATTATACCAGATGCGGAGGGGGGGTCAAGATGGAGAAAAATCGCGGGGAGCGCTTCAGAAACGAGGCGGTTGGGCGGACGGCCCGATATGCAGCGCCTGCGCTTTTCTCATACGGCCTCATGGTGGTTGCAGGCTTCGACAGTTGGGAAGAAGACCAACAGGATGAGGCCGCTGCGGGTGGCAGGCCCTCAGTGGCTGCGCAACCGGCGGTAATCGCCGTCACGGTAGGTGAGGCCGTCGGCATCGAGGTGTTCGAGCAGGGCGAGCACATATTTGCGGCTGGTGCCCAACAGGTCGCGCAATTCGGCTACTGTGGCCTGGCCGTGCTCTTCCAGGTAGGCGCGGACGGCCTCGCGCATGGCGGCGTAATCTTTTGGGCGGAAGGCGACATCGGGGGCCACTTGCAGTAACAGGCCGTTTTCAACCATGGCCTGGTAGAGATCGGCGCCGATCTGCTGGCGGCAGGTTTTAACGCTGGGCGGGCTGGCCGGCGAGGCGGCGAAGGCTTCTAGCAGGGCGTCGATTTGCGCTTGTTGTTCTGGGGTGAAGGTCACACGGTGGTTGCTGGCGGCAATCCAGGATTGGCCGTCGTGCAGGCGTCCTTCGGCCACCAGTTCGGCGAGCAAGGCGTTGAGCACGGCGGGCAGCAAACCGCTTTTGCTTTTGAGTTCTTCTCGCGAGATGCCGCGGGAGAGCGGTTTTTCCTCGTGATAGGTGTGAACCAGGTGCAGCAGATCTTGCCGCAGGCGCTGCCACTGGCTGTTGGCGACCAGCACATCCTTGCTGCGGGGCGGCCAGCCTTTGCCAAGATGGATGATCTGGCCGTCGGCCAGCAGGGCGCGCAGGGCTACCTCACCCTGTTGCGCATCGAGATGGGCTGCGGCCAGCAGGTCGGCATAGCGGGAGGGGCCTTTGATCTGGGCGGTTTGCAAGAGGAGGTCTGCCGGAGAGCCCTGGGCCAGGGTCTCCAGGCGCTGGATGATGGCCGGGCGGAAGCGGCGATGGCGCCGCCCGGGGTGCGGATCGATGACGATGCCGCCCCCGAGGGTGGCCGGCGGCGAGGGTCGCCGGATGATGAAGCGGTCGTTGCGGACGGCGACAACCGGCTGTTGGCATTCCAGCTGCACCCAGCCGCTTTCGCCGGGGTGGATGCGTTCAGCCCCCAGCACGCGCACCCGCGCCAGGCGTTCGCTGGCGCCGATGAAGAGCTTGACGAAGGTGTTGTGTTCCAGAGGGGCGGGTGCATCGGGCAGGAGGCGCAAGCGGGCGTCGCAGCGTCCAGTGGGGTGGTATTGCCCGGGCAGGGCGACCACGTCGCCGCGGCGGATCTGGTCGACCGACAGGCCGCTGAGGTTGATCGCCGTGCGGCTGCCGGGCAGGGCCTCGGTCACTTGTTTTTTGTGGGTTTGCAGGCCGCGGATCCGCCCTTGTTTTTCTGCCGGGAGGATGTGCACTTCGTCTCCCAGGCGCAGGCGTCCATCGAGGAGGGTGCCGGTGACGATGGTGCCAAAGCCGGGCAGGCTGAAGACGCGGTCGACGCTCAGGCGAGGGCGGCCCAGGTCGGGGCGCTGCGGTTGGCTGGCGAGGGTTTCCGTCAGGGCGCGGCGCAATGCGTCCAGCCCCGCGCCGCTGCGCGCCGATACGCGGAGGATGGGCGCGGCTTCCAGGACGGTGCCGCGCACCTGGTCGCGGATTTCTTCTTCCACCAGGTCGAGCCATTCCGGTTCTGTGATCAGGTCGATCTTGTTCAGGGCGATCAAGCCGGCAGGGATGTGCAAAAGGTCGAGGATGGCCAGGTGTTCGCGGGTCTGGGGCATGACGCCCTCATCCGCCGCGATGACCAGCAGCACGGCGTCGATGCCGCCGACGCCGGCCAGCATGTTTTCGATGAAATCGCGGTGGCCGGGGACATCGACGATGCCGATTTCCTCGCCGCTGGTCAGTTTCATCCAACCGAAGCCGAGGTCGATGGTCATTTCCCGTTCCTGCTCTTCTTTGAGCCGGTCGGGGTGAACGCCGGTGAGCGCGGCGATGAGGGCAGATTTGCCGTGATCGACGTGGCCTGCGGTACCGATTACGCGCATAGGAGGGTTAGCGGTTTTGTCCGCCGAGTTGAGAAAGGGTTTCTAGCCATTGATGCGCCCAGTTCATTAAGGCTTGCAGCTGGGCTTCGGTGACATCGCTGGTTTGCTCGAAGAGATCGCGTTGGGTTTGCAGTTCGTCTGCCAGCTCGGTGATGCGGTCGGCGACTTTTTCCAGCTGGGATTTTAATTCTTTGTATTGGGCATCGCTGGAGAGGCTGTAGCTTGTCCAGCGCTTTTGGTCATCGGCTTTGAAGGCCACCCATTCCTGGCGCATGCGGTCTTCGGCCAGGCGCTGCATTTCGGTGATCTCGGTGATGCGGCGTTCCAGGCGCTGGTTGATGTCTTCGAATTGTTCCAGAGCGCGCTTGACCTGGCGGTGCGTTTCCTGGATTGCGCCCAGTTGAATGTCGAAATTGGCGGCCAGGTCGGCGAAGGATTGGAAGCGGGCTTGCATTTCCTTCCAGGTGCGGTCGCGTTCGGCTTGCCGGCGCGATTGGTTTTCGATGAAATCCAATTGGGCGCGGCGGCGTTCTTCTTCGGAGGCCATCAGGGTGTTGATGCGCATATCCAGCAGTTTGGCGGTGTCGTTTGCCAGGTCGATCTTTTCGCGGATTTCATCCGTCCGGCGCCGGACGGCGGCGATTTCGCCCTGTAAATCGGCGATGCGTTTCAGGTCCTGGCGGCGGTTTTCGTCGAGGACGCTTTGGGTGCGGCGCAGATCGTCCAAACCCTCGCGGCTGGCGGCTAGTTTGCCTTCCAGTTTGCTCAGGTCGCGGCGCAGCCGCTGGTCGGTCTCGTCGAGCGCGGCCAGTGCGGCCTGGATGTCGGGCAAGACGTCCAGGCGGCTGCCGAGTTCACGCAGGCGGCGGTTGAGGTCGTCGACCTGGGTTTGCCAGCGGTTTTCGCTTTCCCGTTCCCGGCGGAGGTGGCGTTGATCGCGTTCTTTGAGCATTTGCAAGGTGTCGTTGCGGTGTTTGTCCAGCGCCTGATCGAACTGGTTGATGCGCGAGGTGACGCTTTTCAAGTCGGAAAGGGCGGCTTCCAACGCTTTGATGCGGCCTTCGAGCACGTTTTGGCGGCCTTCGTAGTTCGCCAGGCGGTTTTGCAAATCACTGATGAGGGCGCGGTCTTGGCGGCGTTGTTCGTCCAGCCATTCCAGCCGTTGGGTAATTTGATCCAGATCCATGCAAGCCTCTTTTGCGTAATTTGGCTAATTATACCTCAGGGGAGGAGGTGGGGAAACATGCGGGACAGCGCGCCGTTTGCCAGCCGCAGCCATTGCGGCCACAGGGTGGGGAGGAGGAGGCCCAGCAGGAGGAGAAGACCCCAGGCCCGCTGGCGAAGGTCGGCTTCACTTTGCCAGGGGCGTGGCTCACGGGCGTGCAGCAGGACGGCTAACAGGCGCAGGGCGCCGATGGTTAAGCCGACCAGGCCGAGGCCGAAGAGCAACCCTTGCCAGCGGCCCTGAGCCAGAAGATAGGCCCAGGTGTTGTAATACAAGGGGAAGAGGGCAAAAAGAGGCAGGCCGCTGAGGGTCAGAAGCCCGAGGGCGCTGAGCGTGGCGGCCTGGGGGCGGTGGTAAGCTGCGGCTTGCAGCTGGCGATAATCCGCGCCGCCGCTGGCGAGGGTCAGGCGTTGCAAGCCGTAGCCGAGGGCGAGCAGCGCGAGATGACGGGGCAGGATGTAGAGGTTGAGGGCGGGGCTGGCGGCAATTGCCAGCAGTGTGACGCCGTTGAGGGCCAGGCCGGCGTAGGCCAGCAAGCGGCTGGCGCTGCGCTGCCAGGCGGCCAGCAGGCCGGCGATGAGCACGGTGAGCAGGCCAATCGTCCCGAGCAGCTGGCTGAGGGCCTGGTTTTCGCGTAGCCAAACGTAGTTTTCCAGGAAGCGCAGCCCGAAGAGCAGCGTTCCCGAGGGAAAGAGGGCGAGCCAAAAAGCGAGCAAGAAGGGGGGCGTTTCATCCGCCAGTTGAGGCGCCCACACATGAAAAGGGAAGGCGGGCAGCAGGAGCAGCAGGCCGGCGCTCAGGAAGACGAGCGCCTGGCGGGTGAGGGCCAGATCGGCGGGGGCGGCTTCTACGCCGGTGAGCAGCCAGCTGGCAAGCAGAAGCAGGGGCATGGCCAGGGTTTGTAAGATCAGGTAACGTTGCAGCCCACGGGCCGGCGAGGGGGCGTATTGGCTGAGGTAAAAGGTTGTGCCGAGGACGGCGACCTGAATGAGCACGGCGGCGTAGAGGGCCGGCTGGATGGTGAGGGCGCCCAACCAGATGCCTTGTATGCCAATGGCCAGCGCCGGGAAATAATCGCCGGTGCGGTCTTGGGGTAGGGTGAGGCGCGCGCTCAGCAGCCAGAGCGCCAGCAGGCCGAAAGACAGCCAGAGAAGCGGGCGGTGGGCGTCGGTGAGCGTCAGATGGCGGCCCAGGAAGGGCAGGCGGGGATCGATTTTAAAACGCCATTGGCCGAGGGTGATGACCTGGTCGATGGGCAGGAAGGCGGCAGTCAGCGCCCAGGCGAGGGTTGCGGCGAGGCCGAGGGGGTAACGTCCCCGCCGCGCAGGCCAAAACGCCAGCCCCAGGGCAAACAAGACGGGCAGGACGATCCAGATGAAGGGTGCGTTCACGCTTCGCCTTCTCCCTGGCGGGCCAGGAGGAAACTCCCGAGCAGGGCCAGCCCCAGCGTTACGGCAGAAAGGAGCAGGTTGACAAGGAGGGAGGTTTCTATGGCGGCGTACAGGACTTCGAACCCGCTGAGCAGGCTGAGCAAACTGAAGAGGTTATCGCTCAGGCTTTCGCGCAACCCCAGCCGCAGCAGGGCGTTGCCGGCGATGAGCAGGCTCCCGGCCAGCAACAAAGGCTGGTTGACGGGCAAAAGATCCGGCTGCATGAAGCTGATGGCCAGGAGAAACCCGGACACAAAGACCGTTGCCAGCCCGCCAAAAGCCCTTTGGAAACCGGCCTGGGGCGTATCGAAAGCCGCATCGCCATAATTGAGCAGACCGATCGCCAGCAGAATGGCTGCCATCCAGCCGGTGAGCAGGCGGGCAGAGGCGGTGCTCCAGGGCCAGGAATAGCCGATGAAGAGAAAGGCCGCCAGGTATTGCGCCATCAGCCAGGCGAGTTTCGTCCGCCAGGCGCTGGCGGTCATCAACCCCAGGGCGGCGAAGAACGCCAACGTCGTTGCAAACCAGAGAAGTTCGTTCATCAGGACATCCAATAGGTGAGCAAAACGAAGAAAGCCAGCCAGACCCAGAGCAGGCCGCCCGGCCCCTCCAGGTAGGCGGCGGTCAGGCGGTTGATCTGCCGCCCGGGCAGGCGGTATAGCTTCCAGAGTAAGGGGAAGATCCAGCCGGTGGTGCGGCGGGCGGAGAAGCGAAATTTCAGGCGCAGCAAAAGCCGCCAGCGGCGGATGAGGTAGGCGCCGCCCAGAGAGAGGCCCGCTGCCACCGCCCCGACCAGCGGGCGGCCAACGATGCGCGCGCCCGGCCAGCCGAAGAGACCCAGCAAGAGGGCGGTCAGGGTTAGCAGCGCAACGCCGAGCAGATAAATGCGACGGATGGGGCGGGCCTGGTGATCCAGGCTGACGATGGAGGGCCGCAGCAAATGGCGGAAGTAGCCGATCAGCAGGAGGACGTAGGCTGGCAGCGCCAGGAGCCAGAAATAACGAGGCGGGGGAGTAGCAAAGCGCCAGATGGACGCTGTCAGGCTGTATGGCAGGCTGCTGAAGGCCAGCCCGCTGATGAGCAGGAAGAAGCGGGTGTAGCGCAGTTTCCGCAGCGCATAGAGGGAAAAGATCGCCGTTCCGAGGATGAGCATGATCCCCAACGCGACGACGCCGACGGTGTTCTCCAGCAGGGCCAGGGCGCCGGCCAGGGCTGCCAAGCCGATCACCCAGTAGGGGCGGCCATCGAGGGCGTCGCTGGATTGCAGCCAGCGGAAGGCGCTGTACAGGGCGGTGAGCAGGAAGATCGACAACAAGGCGGGAGAAGGGGCGTTGAAATCTACGCGGGTAAAGATGACAAAACCGCTGAGGGCGGCGACGATGCGTAGCATGGCGCCCACATCTTGCCTTTGGGCGGCGCTGCTTTCCAGCGGCAGGTGTAGTGGAAAAACGCCCAGGCGCAAAACGGCGGCCAGCAGCAGGGAGAGATCTGCTGAGGGGCTGCCCGCTGGCTGCAGGCTGGCCCACAGCAGCAGCCCGACGCTGCTCAGGCGGGCCGAAAGGCTGATGACGATGGATTCATTGTGGAGTGGATGTTGGCCGGACAGCAAGAGAACCAGAGATTCTGCCAGGTCGAGCAGCATCCACAGGAAGGCCAACGTCAGCAGATCGGCTGAAAGCAGGGCCAGGTAACCGGCCAGGGTCAAGGCAAAAAGGCCAGCCCAGCGGCGCGGCGCAGGAAAGACAGGCTGGCTG
>WGAD01000031.1 GCA_015489255.1 Anaerolineales bacterium
GGATTGCTCATGCACTACCGCCGCCTGGGACGTTCTGGCCTGAAGGTCAGCGAAATTTCTCTGGGCGCCTGGGTGACCTTTGGCGCCCAGGTGGATGAACAAAAAGCCACCGACCTGATCCACGCCGCCTACGATGCCGGCATCAACTTCTTCGACAACGCCGATGTATACGCCGACGGTCTGGCGGAAACCCTGATGGGGCGGGCCATTCGCGGCTTGCCGCGCGAAGGCCTGGTCATTTCCAGCAAGGTGTTCGGCCCCACCATGCCCGGCCCCAACGGACGCGGTCTGTCGCGCAAGCACGTTACCGAATCCATCCATGCCAGCCTCAAACGCCTGGGGGTCGATTACCTGGACCTCTATTTCTGTCACCGCTACGACCCCGATACCCCTCTAGAAGAAGTCGTTTACACGATGGACATGCTCATCCGGCAGGGGAAAATCCTGTACTGGGGCACTTCCGAATGGCGCGCCTGGCAGATCGTGGCCGCCTGGCGCATTGCCCGCGAAAATCATCTCGCCCCGCCAGTGATGGAACAGCCGCAGTACAACATGTTCCACCGCGCGCGCGTTGAATCAGAATTGAGCGCAATCTGCCCTGAATATGGGATTGGCCTCACCACCTGGAGCCCGCTCTCCTTCGGCCTGCTGAGCGGAAAATACAACCATGGTGTGCCCGCCGACAGCCGCGCAGCCCAGCCGGGTTATGAATGGATGCAAGACCACCTCTCGCCTGAGCGGATTGCCACCGTCCGCCAACTGGGCGACCTGGCGCAGGAACTGGGCATGACGACGGCCCAACTCGCCATCGCCTGGCTTTTGCGCCGCAAGGAAGTCAGCAGCGTCATCACCGGCGCAACCCGCCTGGAACAACTGCAAGAAAACATCCAAGCCGGGCAGCTGCGCACCCTCCTGACGGAAGAGGTACTCGAGCGCATTGAGCAAATTCTGGGCAACGCGCCGGAAGATTAACTCCGGCAAGTTCATTCCGCATCCGGGAAGAAGAGCGGCTCTCCGTACACGTCCACGCCAAACCTGCGGATGACTTCCTGCGTCTCTGGCGCGACCATAAAACGGGCAAAGGCGCGCGCGCCTTCTGCGTTTACCAGCGGCCATTTTTCCGGGTTCACCGTCATCACATGGTAGATATTCAACAGCTGCGGATCCCCTGACGACAAAATCTCCAGGCGCAAGGTATCGCGGTTCGCCAGGTAAGTCGCCCGATCGGTGAGCGTGTAACCACCCTTTTCCGCGGCGATGCGCAAAGTGGCGCCCATCCCCTGGCCGGATTCGATATACCCCGGCCAGGCCGGGGTGATGCCGGCCTCTTGCCAAATGGCGCGCTCTTTTTTATGTGTGCCGGAATCGTCACCGCGAGAAACGAAGAGAGCCTGCGCCGCGGCAATGCGATCAAAGGCCGCTGCGGCGGCCCCGGCCTCGCGCACGCCGGCCGGGTCTTCGGGTGGGCCGACGATGACAAAATCGTTATGCATCACCAGCAGGCGCTCACCGCCATACCCCGCCTGCATGAATTCTTCTTCGGCCTGCGGCGCGTGGACGAGCAGAACGTCGGCGTCGCCGTTGCGCCCCATTTCCAGGGCTTTTCCGGTGCCAACCGCCACGACCTTGACGCGATAGCCGCTTTGGGCTTCGAACAATGGGATGAGTACGTCCAGCAAACCGGAATCCTGCGTGCTCGTGGTCGTTGCCAAAATCAATTCCGCCGCTTCCGGCTGAACCGGCTGACAGGCAGCCAACCCCAAGACGAAAAGGAGCAGCCATTGGAAACCTTTATTCATGCGCCTCCTCCGCGAAGAAATAGGCTTCCAGTATAATCCTGCGGAAAAGGACGTGTCAAATGCTGAATTTGAAAAAAGTCTTCGCTCGTCTCCCTGTGGCCCGTTCCACGCGCGCTTATGAATTCGGCCTGGATCTACTGCCCGGACTGCCAGCTGCCCCTCGCTTGCTGGAAATCGGCACGGGGCAAGGCTACAGCGCCGCCTGGCTCAGCCGCCGCTTTCCGCAGGGACAGGTGCTCTCTCTGGACATTCAGCGCACCTGCCTGAAGCGAGAAAATCTGGCCTTCGGCCCCCGCCGCCCAGATTTTATCCAGGCAACCGCTCCATCCCTGCCGCTGGCCGCTGCCAGTTGCGATGCTGTTCTGCTGGTCATGACCTTCCACTGTCTGCCAGCGCCGCAACAGGTGATACACGAAGCAGCGCGCGTCCTGCGCCCCGGCGGCTGGCTGCTGCTGGCCGATGTCAACGGCCAGCACTGGCTGAAAACGCCCTTTGAATGGGTCGAACACATCGGCATCAGCCCCCTGACCAAAGCCTACACCGCCGGTGAAATCGACGCCCTTTGCCAGCACGCCGGCCTCAGCCAGCGACAGGCCCACTGGCGCCCAGGGAAAGAAGGCGGCTTTATGATGTGGTTCACAGCCCGCAAACCAGAGGGCCACACCATCGATGCGCAGGCTGCGCCTATCACCCCGCCAGGGAGATCACAAGGTCTCTGAAGGCTCCAAAGCGTGTCCGCCAAGATAGCCGATATAGGCCGGCACCAGCGGCAAGACACAGGGGGAAAGAAAAGAAACCAGCCCGGCCAGAATAGCCAGGAAATAGGTCGGCGTTACCTCTGCCGCCAGAGGCAAATCGGGGAAAAACCCGTTTCGCTGGGCCCAAATGGCAATGGCGGTTAACTGGTTGGTAAACAACATCAACCCAATGACCAGCAAAAACACCCCGTTGATAATTTGAATGCTACGCATATAACGGCGGAAACGCTGCACCATCTCACTGGCGCGCCCAATTCCGGCGCCAATTGCCAGGAACGGAAGGGCCAATCCGAGCGCATACCCGCTGGACAAAACCATCGCCTGGACGCTGTTTTGCGCGCTCAACCCCATGGTCAAGATCGCGCCTAGCGTCGTTCCAATACAGGGCGTCCACCCTGCTGCAAAGAAAACCCCCATCAGCACGGAAGCCGCCACCCCCCGGCGCTTTCCGGCAACAAAATCTGGCCGCGTATCATAGGCCAGCGCCGGAATATGAATCAATCCCAGCGTATGCAAGCCGAAAGCCATAACGACAACGCCCCCAATCTTGGCTAGCAAGAGTTTGTAACTCCCAAACGCCCGCCCCAACAAAGTAGCGGAACCACCCCAGCCGATCACAAAAACGAGGGAAAAACCCACCACAAAGGCCAGGGCATGAAGAAAAACACGGGTTCGTTGGCTTGCGTTCATGGTTGCCCTTCTTTCCAAAAAATTACCGGTGACATTTCAGCCGCGCTCACTATAAAGTAAAGCCGTCTTTTTTTCCAGCCTTTAGAGCGCAAAAAACACGGGCATTTTTGCCTGTTTGCCGTGTCTTGTTTAAGTCATCTATTTCATGTATGCTAATTGGGAAACCAATGGTCGTTCCCATTCCGCTCATCTCCGATCATCATCAGGAGAACCCCTAAAATGACAAAAAAAGCCTGGCTCATTCCCACCCTCTTCCTGGTCGGAAGCCTTCTGTTTGCAGCCTGCCTTCCCGGCGGCAACGGGTTGGACTGGCCCGGCCGTACATTTGATTCCAATGGCGCCCGCATTTTCTACACAGCCACCAATGAAAATGGTGAACGCATCCGCTACAGCGGCGGGCCAGCGGCCGGCGGCATGATGGGCGGAGGGTTGGCCTGCGCCTCCTGCCACGGCCCGGATGGTCGTGGTGGAGAACGCTATATTCACATGCAAACCATCAACGCACCCGATATTCGTTATGTCGCCCTGGCCGCCGATGAAGGCGAAGGCGGGCACGAAGGCGCAGAAACTTACGATCTGGAAACCTTCCGCATGGCTGTTGTCGAGGGGCGTCATCCCGATGGCGAACGCCTCGATAGCATAATGCCTCGCTGGCAATTAAGCGATCAAGACCTGGCTGACTTGCTAGAGTTTTTGAAAACACTTCCTTGAAACCAACCCGCCGCTGCGGCAGATTGGTTTTCTTGCCTTCCCGTGCACAGTAAAGCGTTTTTTATGTCCTTTGGCTCCGCCGCCCTCAAAAAAGACCTGGAAACCTGGTATCGCTTGCCGGTGGAAATCACCGTCACTGCCAATCATTTGCATCGGGTACAATTTGCCGGGCTGACCCTGCCCCACCCGGGTGTAGTCAACTGGATTTCACGCCGGGGGCATCCGCTGGCAACGCGCCTGGAACTGACCGCCCTGCATGAATATGGACATTTGCAAACCCTCCCTGTTCCCATCCTGCACTTGCTCTTCGTTCTCTGGCCGCGAGATGGCGCGCCAACCATATCAGGATGGCGACGTCTGGTCGGCATCTTGTTGTCCCACCAGGTTATCTGGGAGATAGCATCAGAAGCCTACGTCGCCACCCACGATCGACGCGCAACCTGCGGCCCGCGCTCCAGACAGGACAAAACACTCTATGCCATATTCTGGGGCGGGATGGCGTTGCTCGGCCTCTGGAGCACGCGCCAGTCCATTAAACGGTAAGACCTGCGCCACGAAGGCGCAGGCTTTTCTCTTTCGGCACAGCGCTTTCAGGCACTGAGGTCACGCCGAGCCTGTTCGAATTCCTCCCGGCTGATTTCGCCGCGTGCATAACGCTGGGCCAGGATCTCCTGTGCAGAGACAGGGCGCTGCGGTGCCCTCGGCGTTCGTCCGTGTGTTGTCGCTGCACCAGCCAGGCCGCGGGCCAGCCAGAAGCCTCCAAAGAGCAGGGCGCCCCAGAAGAGCAGCATCCAAACCAGGCCCGCCCCGGCAAAACTCATTCCAATACCCATCATCTTGACCACGCTCCTTTCAGAGAATTTAGCGCAAGGTCTCGCGCATGTTGAGGTATTCGTCCTGGCTGATCTCACCGCGCGCGTACCGCACCTTCAGGATATCCAAAGGTGAAACGCCGCCGACGGCTGCATTCCCGTTGCCGGCGTCTGCCAGGCGACGGACGCTCCACGCCACCAGCCAGATCACTGCCAGGAAAACCAGCAGGTTGAGCGCCAAACCGACCCAACCATAAGTGCCGTTGTATCCCAGGCAATTGCCGAACCATCCGAGTCCCATCATACTAAAATCTCCTTTCGTCTTGGTTTGTGCCTGTATCTTAAGCAGGGTTTGTAAAGTTTCCTTAAAGGCCGCTTGAAGGTTTGGCAAAAACCACCCAACCGCGCCCCTGCCCCGGGCCCGCAATGGCGGCGCCAGAGCATGAATTTTGCTACAATGCATGCCCTGGCTGCGCGCGGCGGTGGTTGGGGAACATCGTTTTCAGGGGAAACGTGTTGTAATCAGCAAGCAACTTCGAAGGAGGTAGAGAAATGAAACGATGGCAAAAGATTGGCCTGGGTACGGTGGTGCTGGCGGCCTTGCTCCTGGCTGGCGTGTTTTATTGGTTCCGTGTGTACCTGCCCCAGCAGGTGGCGCCCCGGTCTTTCCCGCAGGTGGAGGGCGAACTGCAAGCCGAAGGCTTGCTGGAGCCGGTGGATATCGTGCGGGATGAAATGGGCATCCCGCATATTTACGCCCAAACCATGCACGATCTCTTCTTCGCCCAGGGCTATGTCCACGCACAGGATCGCTTCTGGCAGATGGACTTCTGGCGGCACGTGGGCAGCGGACAGTTATCCGAAATGTTTGGCGAAAGCCAGCTGGATACCGACAAATTCCTGCGCACGATGGGGTGGCGGCAGGTGGCCGAAATGGAGTATGAGCAGCTGGATGCGCGCTCGCGCGCCATTCTGGACGCTTATGCCGAGGGGGTGAATGCCTACCTCCAAGGACGGGAGCCGGAGGCGCTTTCATTGGAATATAAGGTGCTGGCGCTGCTCAATCGTGATTACCGCATCCAGCCCTGGACACCGGTGGATTCGCTGGTCTGGGGGAAGGCAATGGCCTGGGACCTGCGCGGCAACATGGATAATGAAATCGCCCGGGCCGTGCTGCTGGGCAGCCTGCCGCCGGAACAGGTGGATTTGCTCTACCCGCCTTACCCGCAGGATCTGCCGACCATTGTGACCCAACCCTGGGGTGACCGAGCCGCCTCTCAGGATGCGCAGGCCGCCGCAGCGGCCCGCAGCCTGGACGCCGCAGTCTGGGATCAGCTGCAATCCCGTTTCCAGGCGCTGGATGCGCTCATCGGGGAGACCGGGATCGGCGTGGGATCCAATTCCTGGGCGTTGAGCGGGGAGTGGACGACCACCGGCAAGCCGATGCTGGCAAACGACCCCCATCTGAGCATTCAGATGCCCTCGATCTGGTATCAGATCACCCTGCATTGCCAGCCGGTGGACGCAGAATGCCCGTTTTCTGTGGGCGGCTTTTCGTTTGCCGGTGTGCCGGGCGTGATCATCGGGCATAATGAACGTGTGGCCTGGGGGTTCACCAACGTAGACCCGGACGTCATGGACCTGTACATCGAGAAGATCAACCCAGATAATCCGCTGCAGTATGAATACCAGGGCGAATGGGTAGATTTTGAAACCCGCGAAGAGACCATCGCCGTTGCCGGCGGCGAACCGGTGACCATTACGGTTCTCAGTTCGCGCCACGGCCCGATTATCTCGGACGTGTACGGCCCGCTGAAAGATGAAGTTGATACAAAAGAAAACCCGGATGCGCAGCCCTTCCGCGATCAGGCCGGCATTGACCTGCCGGAACATTACGCCATCGCCCTTTCGTGGACGGCGCTGAGGCCCTCGACGCCTTTCGAGGCCATTTGGGGGTTCAACATGGCGCAAAACTGGGAGGCGTTTCGCCAGGCGGCGAGTTCGTTCCATGTTCCGGCGCAAAACCTGGTCTATGCCGATGTCGATGGCAACATTGGCTATCAAATGCCTGGCCTGGTTCCCATTCGCAAAGCGGGCGATGGTCGCTTGCCGGTGCCGGGATGGACTGGAGAATACGATTGGGCCGGCTACATCCCCTTCGAAGATTTGCCCTCAGCCTTCAACCCGCCGGAAGGGTACATCGTCACAGCCAACAACCGGGTGCCGCCCTGGGATTACCCCTACCTGATTACCACCGACTGGACCTATGGCTTTCGGGCGGCGCGCATTCTCGACATGCTGGCTGCCATGCCCGGCAAGGTAAGCGCAGAAGACATTAAGGTAATGCAGTTTGACGCCAAAAACATGAACGCCGAGCGTTTGACGCCAATTTTGCTGTCTTTGCCCATGGAAGGAGAAGAGGCCGACGTGCGCGACCGCTTCCTGGCCTCCTGGGATTATCAGAACCGTGCCGATTCGCAGTCGGCTGCTGTCTTTGCCTACTTCTGGCAGCGGCTGCTGCTGGATACGTTTGCCGACGACTTGCCGGAAGCGTACTGGCCGGAAGGCGGGGAGCGCTGGATGCAGGTCATGCGCCTGCTGATAGATGAGCCGGATCATCCGTTTTGGGATGATGTCACCACGCCCGAGCGTGAGAACCGGGATGATATCTTCTTGCGCGCTTGGGAGGAGACGGTGGCAGATTTGCGCGCCGACTACGGTCGTGATCCAGCCGACTGGCCCGCCTGGGGCGATTTGCACGTCGCTGTTTTTCGCAACCAGACACTGGGCATGTCGGGCGTTGGTTTGATCGAAGACCTCTTCAACCGCGGGCCGTATGCTGCTGCAGGCGGCAAAGGGTTGGTCAACGCCACCGGCTGGAAAGTGACAGAAGGCTTCGAGGTCACCTGGTTGCCCTCCATGCGCATGATCGTCGACCTGGGCGATCTGAATGCCTCTGAAACAGTGCACACAACGGGCCAGTCGGGCCATGCCTTTCATCCGCATTATGACGATATGGCGCCGTTGTGGGCAGCTGGTGAATACTACCCAATGTGGTGGGATGAGGCGGATGTGCGCACGCACGCCGAGGGAACGTTACGCCTGGTTCCATAAAGGGCGCTTCTGATGAGCACAGCCGCCTCTTCTTCGGGGCGGCTGTGTTGCGGTTTTATTTTCACCTATTTTTACCCAAAATGCCTTTATAATAAAAACATGGCTACTTACACCCTCCCCGAAATAGATTGGCAAGAAATTGCGCGCCTGGTGCTGCGCTCGCGGGCGTTAGATGAGCTGGAAGAAGGCACGCTTACCCCGCAAAAGAAGGTCAAATATCAGTTTTCCGCCAAAGGGCACGAACTGGCACAGGTCCTTCTCGGCTGGCATTTGAACCATCCGCACGATGGGGCCACCGTGTACTACCGCTCGCGCCCGCTGATGATGACGCTGGGGCTGAGCCTGCGCGAGGCTCTTGCCAGCAGCCTGGCCCGCTCGGGGTCGATCACCGAGGGGCGGGATGTGGGCGTGATGTTTGCCTTGCCGCCGCGCCGTGGCGCAACAGTCTTGCCAGCTTCTGGCGATGTGGGGGCACAATATTCCCCGGCGGCGGGTTGGGCACAGGCCATCCGCTACCGCAGCCAGACGTTGGGAGAGGCCGATTGGCAGGGAGCGCTGGCTGTGGCCTGTGGCGGCGAAGGTTCGGCAGCGGCCAACGGGTTTTGGGCGGCTTTGAACATCGCCACCACCCGCAATGTGCCCCTGTTGTTCTTCATAGAAGACAACCGCTTTGCCATTTCCGTCCGCAGCCAGCGGCAGTATCCCGGCGGTGATCTGACCGCCAACCTGGCTTCCTATGGCAACCTGAAAATTTTTACAGGCGACGGCACAGACCCGGCCCAGGCCGCCGAGGTTATCCGGGCGGCGGTGACCTACGTCCGCAAGGCCCAGTCTCCGGCCTTGCTGCGTTTGCAGGTTGTGCGCCTGATGGGGCACACCTTCATCGACAACCAGGCATACAAAACCGCTGCGGAGCGCGAGGCAGAAGCGCGGCGCGATCCCTTGCGCCAGCTGCAAGATTTTCTCCCCCACCTGGACTGGCCCGCTTTGCAAAGAGAAGTGACAACCGAACTCCAGGAGGCCCTGTCGGAGGCTGAGGCCCAACCCGAGCCAGACCCGAAACAGGCAGCCCGTCACCTGTTCTACGAGGTGCCGCAGCAAGTGGGCGGCTTATTGCCCGAGATCCGGCAAGGGGTGTTGCTGCCGATGCCAGCGGGCAGCCAGGAACCGCGCCCGGCCTCCCCGCAGCGGGTGGGGCTGGTCGAGGCCGTCCGGCGGGTGTTGACGGAAGAGATGTCCCTCAATCCGCGCATCCTGGTCTTTGGCGAAGACGTGGGACGCAAAGGCGGCGTGCACGGGGCAACGGCGCACTTGCAAAAGCGGTTTGGCGAGGCGCGGGTGTTCGATACCTCGCTCAACGAAGACGGCATTATGGGGTCGGCAACGGGCATGGCGCTGGCGGGCTTGCTGCCTGTGCCCGAGATCCAGTTTCGCAAATACGCAGACCCGGCCACCGAACAAATCAACGACAACGGCACCATGCGCTGGCGCATGGCGGGAAAATTTGCCGCTCCGGTGGTGTTGCGCATGCCAGTTGGCTTTGCCCGCACCACTGGCGACCCCTGGCACTCGGTAACCGCCGAAGCGGTATACGCGCACACGCTGGGCTGGAAGCTGGCCTTTCCCTCCAATGCCGAAGACGCTGCCGGGTTAATGCGCGCAGCCTTGCGCGGCAACGATCCGGTCATCTTTTTCGAACATCGTGCCTTGCTCGATGCTGCGGAAGCGCGCTGCCCCTACCCGGGACCGGACTATCTTTTGCCCTTTGGCCGGGCAACCTACCGTTTGCGCGGCGCCGGTCTGACGGTGGTGACCTGGGGGGCGATGGTGTATCGCTGCCTGCAAGCTGCGGAGGCCTGGCCCGGAGAGATCGACTTGCTCGATCTGCGGACGATCGTACCCTGGGACCAGGAGCGGGTGATGGATTCTGTGCGGCGCACGGGGAAGTTGCTGGTGGTGCACGAAGACACGCGCACCGGCGGCTTTGCCGCCGAGATCATGGCAGCCGTGACCGAGGAGGCTTTCGAATACCTGGACGGGCCGCCGCGGCGGCTGACGACGGCAGATTGCATGATCCCTTACAACGCCGCCTTGATGGACGCCGTTGTGCCCACGGTGGACGCGATCCGCCGGGCAATGGGCGACCTGCTGGCTTATTGACCCTCTGGGGAGACAGGGGACGCAGAGCCGAAAGCCTGAGCCAAAAAGCCGTGCACACGCGGCCAAAACTCCGGATGGGTGCAGCAATTGCTGTGCCCTTTGCCCGGGACGATCCACAGCGTGCTCTGCCCGGGAGGTGCGGCCTGCTGAAGCTGGCGAGCCTGCTCCAGGGAGACCGTCTCGTCCCGCTCGCCATGGATGATCAAAAACTGCGCTGCCGCCTGCCCAATGTGGTTGACCGGCGCGATGGCGTCGAGATCTATGCGGTAACGCCATTGCATAAAAGCAAAGAGGAAACGGATGATGAAATCTGGCAGGCCTTTTTTCTCCATTTCCCAGCGCATGGTATCGATCGGGTGGCCGATGGCGCCCACCGTGACAACGGCGCGGATTTGCGGGCAGAGACCAGCGGCGTTGATAGCTGCTCCGCCGCCGATGGACAAGCCCAGGATACCGATCTGCTGCGCGGCCTGCGGCTGCTGGTTTTCCAGGTAGCGGACAGCGGCGCAGGTATCTTCGGTAAACGTCCACACCGTCGGGTGGGGAATGCGATCGCTATCGCCGTGGTTGCGGGCATCGAAGGCCAGCAGGTGATACCCCTGCGCGTGCAACTGGCGGATATGCCGCAACATGCGTTCACGGTTGCGGCTCCAGCCGTGCACCAGCACCAGCGTTGGCCGCCCTGTCTGCCCGGGGATCCACCAGGCGGCCAGGCTTTCGCCGCTTTCCAGCGGCAGACGGACTTCCTCGAAGGGGATGTCGTCGTCCGCGGGTGTCCGCCTGGGCGACGTGATTTTGTAAGCGTACATGCGTTCCATCAACCGATCGATCAGCAGCAAGCCGAGAATCAGCCCTGCCAGCAGCCATAACCAGGCCATGTTTTCCTCCTAGCGATGATCGCCATCCCCGCGGATGACGCCGCGAGATTGCCGATCGGCAAGTTTGGCGATGTTGTAGCGGGCGATCTCCTCGAGGCTGAAGCCCAGTTCCGTGGCGATCTGGGTCAGATACCAGAGCACGTCGCCCAGCTCGGCTTTCAAATCCTCGCGGATCGTTTCATCCAGCTGGCCGTTGCGGTCGCGGAAGAGTTTTTTGATCTTCCCGGCCACCTCGCCGGCTTCATTGGTCAGCCCAAGGGTGGGGTAAACGATCGGGTGCCCGATGGCCGGATATTTGGCCGTGCGGCGCGAAAGGCGCTGGTATTCGGCAAAATCCATGGTTAGCCTCCGTGAAAGGCTGTGAGCAATGTCTTCCAGAAGTCATCGCGCTGCCCGGGGACAAAGGGGGCGTAGAGCGTCAGCCGATCGGCCAGCCCCTGGTAGCGGGAATACAGCGCATCGGCCAACGCCGCAGCGTTGGGGGCGCGGGTGACGAAGGCGTCTAGCATTTCGTCGCTGATCAGGGCGGGCATTTGTTCCCATTGGCCGCGGGCGGCCAGGGCCGAGAGTTGTGCGGCGGTTTCCTCCCAGCCGTGCAGCTTCATCACGCGTCGGTAAGAGGGGGTAGAAGCGTAAAAGGCAATTTGCTCACGGGCAAAGGCCAGTTCTTGTTCATCCAGCGCGGTGAAAACCGTGACCGAAAGAGCTACTTGCTGGCGGCTGCGCCCGGTTTTTTGGGCGCCCTTTTCTATCGCCGGCAGGATGACCTCTTGCAGGTAGCGCGGAGAATGGAAGGGGTGCGCCAGGAAGCCATCGCAGACTTCGCCGGCCAGCCGCGCCAGCCCGGTGTTGACGCCGGCGATGTAGATGGGGATATCTGGATGTTCTACCGGCCCCGGATGGAAGAACGGAGACATCAAGGTGATTTGATAATGTTCACTGCGGTAATTGAGCTTTCCGCCGTGCTGCCAGTGATGCCAGAGGGCGCGGATGGCGCCGATCTGGTCGCGGAGCTTGCCGACGACGGAATCGGGCCAGTCCATGCCGAAACGACGGGTGATGTGTCCTTTGACTTGCGTACCCAGGCCAAGGATAAAGCGCCCTGCGGAAGCCTGCGCCAGGTCCCAGGCTGTGTAGGCCAGGTCTCCCGGCGAGCGGGCAAAAGCAATGGCAACCGCGGTGCCCATTGCCAGTCGACGGGTATGTTTGGCGATCAGGGCGTGTGGCAGGAAGGGGTTGTGTTTGGTTTCGCTTGTCCACAGGCCATCGAAGCCAAAGTCTTCGGCAGCGCGGGCGACCGGCGGCACGTTGCCCAGGGGCATGGGCGGCAGGGCGGCATCGAGTTTCATGGCAGGCTCCTTCAATTCAGCAGGTAGGCCAAAAGCCAGCGCGCGGTGGCTTCCAGCGCCTGGCTGTGGGTGCGTTCATAATTATGCGAGGCGTCCACCCCGGGGCCAATGAGGGCGACGGCCACATCGGCGCCGGCACGCCAGAGGGCTTCGCCGTCCGAACCGTAATAGGGGTAGAGGTCGGCTTTCCAGGGGATCTCATACTGCGCGGCCAGTTTGCGCAAGCGGTTGGAAAGGCCGTGATGGTAAGGCCCGCCGCTATCTTTGAGGCAGAGCGTAGCGTGGAACTCATCCGAGGTTTGCCCCTCGCCGACGGCGGCCATATCCACCGCCACCAGTTCGTGAATCTCCGTGGGCAAGCCGGCGGCGGCGCCATGGCCGACTTCCTCGTAGTTGCTGATCAGGATGTAGGTGGTTTGGGCGGGCGGTTGGCCGGCATCGGTCAGGGCTTTGGCGGCGGCCAGGATAGCCGCCACGCCGGCCTTGTCGTCCAGGTGACGCGAGCGGACGAAGCCTTCGGTCATTTCCACGCGCGGGTCGAAGACTACATAATCGCCGACCTGGATGCCCAGGGCACGGGTCTCTTCGGCGGAAGAGGTGCGCGCGTCGAGCCGAACTTCCATGTGGTCATCATCCCGCGGGCTGTCTTTGGTTGCGGCGCCATAGACATGAACAGAGGCCGTTGTGAGAAGCAGGCTGCCGCGGATCCGCTGGCCGCTTTGAGTATAAACCCAGCAGCCTTCGCCTTCAACGAAATTCCAGGGGAAGCCGCCAATTTTGCTCACCTTCAGGCGTCCATTGGCTTTAATTTCGCGCACCATGGCACCCAGGGTGTCCACGTGGGCAGTCAGGGCACGGGGCACATCGTTCTTTTCTCCCGGCAAGGTGACCAGCAGCGCACCTTTACGCGTGCGGCGGGTTTCCAGGTGCAGCGCCCGAAAGGCAGACTCGGCCAGCGCAATGGCCGCCCCGGTGAACCCGGTGGGCGAGGGAGTATTGAGCAAATTGACGAGAAAATCCAGCATGTATTCGGTGTCGAGTGGAGGGAGTTTGCGCATCGGTTGGTTCCTTTCTCGGAGGCAGTTTCAGCGTTCTGGCAGACCTTCGAAGCGTTGAATGACCTGGCGCCAGTGTTGTGGGATGGGAATGGTGGCGCCGCTGTGGTAATCAAAGGTCACCAAAACGGTGCTTCCCTCGGCCAGGACGGTTTGATCGGCGGAGAGATACAGCCGGTACGCCATGTCCATGCTTTTGTTGCCCAGGCGGGTGATGGCAACCGCAACCCGCACATCCTGCCCAAAGTGAATCGGCTGGCGGTAGGTGATCTCGGCGGAAGCCAGGATGATGCCGATCTCCAGGAACGATTGTTCCGGGGAGAAAAGCCCCAGATGCATGAGATAGTGCAGGCGGCCATGTTCAAAATAGGTCAGGTAAGCGGCGTTGTTGACGTGGCCTTGCGGGTCCAGGTCTCCATAACGCACATGGATGGGATGAGAGAATTTAAAGGCGTTCATGCAGCGATTATAGCGCAAAACCGGCTGCACCCGCGACTGTTCATCGCGGGTGCAGCCTGACCAACTCAGAGGGAGGAGAGAGAGTCTGTCAATCCGGGTGGAGGAGGTGAACCACCCAGGATGTCAGTCGTCCAATGGATTGTACAACGGATGGGTGCCGGCCCACACACAGGAGGGCGTATCGCGCAAATTGCATTCCAGGTGATGGGAACAGCGGCGCGCGCGCCGCCGCGGCGGCTGTTCGGGCAGGTGATCGGCGGGGAAGACCAGTTCGCTTTCAATCCGCACCCGCTGCCCGATGTGCTCACATTCGAATTCGCGGTCGGTAACCCAGGCAATGGTAGCCATTTGGCGCCTCCTTTGTGTGCGCAAGTGTATTGTAGAAAACATTCACCCGTTTTTCCAGTGACAGGCGTCATCTTTTGGCGGAGGAAGCCTCGCAGTGCGTATGACGAATTTCCTGCTTTAGGGCGCCGGCACCAGTTTGAGCACCTGCCCCCGATAATCGACCAGGTACACTTCTCCGGAGGGGTCCTGGCCGAAAGAAGCGATATTACCCAAAGAGGCATAGAGCAGGCGGTTTTCCCAGGTTCCCGCGTCGGTGCGGCGCAACCCCCAAACGTGCCCGCTGCAAAAATCGCTGTAGAGATACAGGCCCTGCCATTCGGGGGGCAGGTCGCTGCCGCGATAGACCACGCCGCCGGTGATCGAGCAGCCCTGGTCGTGGCCGTATTCGTATACGGGGAAGATGAGGCCGGCGTCTTCGGGCGGCTGCCCTTCGAACGGGTGGCTGCCTTCGTAGTAATCCCAGCCGAAGTTGTACGGCGGGGGCGCTCCAGCGGGGAGGTAATCGACCTCTTCCCATTTTTCTTGCCCCACATCGGCGATGTACAGATCGCCGGTGGCCGGGTCGAAGGTGAAGCGCCAGGGGTTACGCAACCCCCAGGCCCACACTTCGGCGCGTCCTCCGCCGTGGGTAAAGGGGTTGTCTGCCGGGATGGCGTAAGGCTGCCCGCTGTGAACGTCTATGCGAAGAATCTTGCCCAGCAGGCTGTTGGTGTTTTGGGCGTTGCCGTGCGGGTCGGCACGGTAACCGCCATCGCCGAGGGCGATGTAAAGGTAACCGTCGGGGCCGAAGGCCAGGCCGCCGCCGTTGTGGTTGGCGTAGGGCTGGCTGATGTGCAGCAGGCGCGTCTCGCTGGCCGGATCAGCTTGTGTGGGGGTGGCCCGCTGGTAGCGGGCGATGACGGTGTTGCCGTCGCGGTCGGTGTAGTTGAGGTAAAAAAAGCCGTTTTCCGCATAAGCCGGGTCGAAAGCCAGCCCGAGCAGCCCTTGTTCACCACCCTCGGTGCCGACGCGGTCGCGGATGTCCAGGAAGGGCGTCGGTTGCAGGCTGCCATCGGCTTCCGCCAGGCGAATGAGGCCGTCTTGCTCGAGGACGAAGAGCCAGCCGCTGCCATCGGGCGGCGATTGGAGGTCCACCGGACGGTTCAACCCCTGGATGAGCGGCTCCCATTGTGCGCTTTCGGGCTGAGGAAAGGCCTGGGAGGCGGCGGTAGCCGTCGGACTGGGGACAGGGGTTGCCGTTTGTTCCGTGGGCAGGGATGCGGATGGGCTGGCCGCTGGCAGCGCCGTGTGAACGGGTGGGGTGTAGGTTGTCAGCGGTGCGCCGCCGGGATCGCGCCGCCGTTGCAGCAGCCAGCCGAGCAGCATCAGCAGCAAAGCCAGGGCGATGAGTTTAAGCAAGAGACGGCGTGAGGGCATGGCTTACCCCTCGTCTGGGTCGCGGATTTCTCCGTCGATCACTTCGGGCGGGGGCGATGCATCATCGTCCGGGGGCAGCAGCCCTAACGCCCGCTTGTGTTCAGCAACGACGTGAGGCGGGCTGAGTTCGATGAATAGATTGACGCCCAGCCAGAGAATGGCGGCGTCGTCCAGCGCACCGATGACGGGCAAGGCCATGCCGGGCGCCAGGTCCAGGGGCCAGGCCAGGTACGCCAGCGAGCCAATGGGCAAAATCTTCAACAAAGCCGGAACGCGCGCGTCTTGAAACAGCCGCCACACCAGGCGGATGCGCTGCGCCAGTTCACGAATGGCGCTGATATTTTGCGGGGGTTGGAATGGTTGTTGAGACATGTTCCTCCTGCCATGATTATATAAGCATTTTTGTTTTTACACGGCACCCCAAAGACGGGGAACACGGCGTTTTCCTGCGATCGCCGGGCGTTGCTTATCAGGTCGTTCACGCAACCATGCTTTTTTGTGCACTCCCCGAAGACGCGGAGAAAACGCCCCGCACCTTTGGCCTGCCCCGGCGGGGGTCAGCTTGTTTCCCAGGCATTGAGCAAACGCGGGATTTCAGCAGCGATTTGGTCGCGCACCTGGCGGAAGGCCTCCAGCACCTCGGCTTCGGCGCCCTCCGCTGCGGCAGGATCAGGATACCCGCTGTGCAGACGTTCCCCTTTTCCCAGCCATACCGGACAAGTCTCGGCGGCGTGATCGCAGACGGTGATGACGACATCAAAATCCATTCCCCGAAAGACATCCGCGTGTTTGGGCGCCCCTTGATGAAAGAGGCCGATCTCTCGCAGAACCTGTATGGTCAGCGGGTGCACACGGTCAGCGGGCGCAGTTCCCGCGCTAAAGGCCTGCCAGCGTCCGCCCATCTCGTGGTTGACAATGGCCTCTGCCATTTGCGAGCGACAGGAATTGCCGGTACAGAGAAACAAGACCTTATACATTGCCTGGGCAACCTCCTTGCCAACCATTGTATCAGAGACGGGGCGCATTTTTTCAACCTGAGTTTCGGATAAGAAGGCTTTATCCAAACTGTCATTGCGAGCCGCCGTAGGCGGCGTGGCAATCCCCTGGATGGCTGGGCGGGAGATGGCTTCGGGCGCTCTGCACCCTCGCCATGACGCTGCTCATCGTTATCCGCAATTCAGTTTTTTAATGTGCCGTTATCTTAAAACCTGAATAGAGAAGCAAGGCTACGTGCTATAATCACACGCGTACTTATCTTGCCCCCCTCTCCAATTCACGAGAAAGATCCCCATGTCTTTTGCCCACTTGCACGTCCACACCATCTATTCGCTGCTGGATGGATACAGCCATATCGATCGCTTGATGCAGCGCGTCAAAGAGATGAACATGCCGGCGGTCGCGGTGACCGATCACGGCACCATGTATGGCGTCATCGAGTTCTACCGCGCCGCTCGCAACGCCGGGGTGAAACCGATCATCGGCATCGAAACGTATATGGCGGCCCGCGGCATGCAAGACCGCGACCCGCGCCTGGATAAAAAATCCACGCACTTGCTTTTGTTGGCCGAAAACGAAGTCGGATACAAAAACCTGTTGAAAATCGCTTCGGCGGCCCAGACGGACGGCTTTTATTACTATCCGCGCATCGATCACGACTTTTTGGCCGAACACGCCGAAGGATTGATCTGTACCAGCGGCTGTCTGGGCGCGGAAATCCCGCAGGCCTTGCTGAAGGAAGACCCGGAAGAAGCCGTCCGGCGGATGAACTGGTATTACGATGTCTTT
Source organism: Anaerolineales bacterium (assembly GCA_015489255.1). Lineage (GTDB taxonomy): Bacteria > Chloroflexota > Anaerolineae > Anaerolineales > Villigracilaceae > S143-42. The sequence continues at coordinate 17,335 of WGAD01000031.1, forward strand.
GGGCCGGACCGTTTTTATGTGGAGCTGCAGCACCACAACATCGCCGAAATCACCGAAGTCAACCGGCAACTGGTGGAACTGGGCGCGCGCTATTCCGCGAAGTTCGTCGCCACCAATGATGTCCATTACATTGACCCGGAGGACGCCTATTTCCAGGATGTGATGCTCGCCATCCAGACCGGCAAGCCGCTGTCCGCTGCCGACCGTTTCCGCATGGAAGGCTCGGATTATTATTTGCGTTCGCCGGAGGAGATGAGGCAACTTTTTGCGGAAGTGCCCGGCGCCATCAGCAACACGCTGGAAATCGCCGAGCGTTGCAACGTGGAATTCCGCTTTGCGGATGAGACCCACGAATACCACCTGCCCCATTTCCCGGTGCCGGAAGGCGAAACGGCCCAAACCTATCTGCGCAAGCTGTGCGAGGCGGGCGCGCGCAAGCGCTACGGGGCACGGGCGACCAGCCAGGAAGTGGTCGATCGCCTGAACTATGAACTGGACGTCATCCACACCATGGGGTTCGACGCCTACTTCCTGATTGTGTGGGACCTGTGCCGCTACTCGCGTGAAAAAGGCATCTGGTATAACGCCCGTGGTTCTGCGGCCGGTTCGATTGTGGCCTATACGCTGGGCATTACCCTGGTGGACCCGCTCGACAAGGGCCTGCTCTTCGAACGCTTCCTCAATCCCGGGCGCGTTTCCATGCCCGATATCGACCTGGATTTCCCGGACGACCGGCGCGAAGAATTACTGGCCTATACCGCCCAAAAATACGGCTCCGACAAGGTAGCGCAGATCATCACCTTCGGCACCCTGGGCTCCAAGGCCGCGGTGCGCGATGTGGGCCGGGTGATGGAGGTGGACCTCGATACGGTCAACCGCATCAGCAAATTGATTCCGCAAAAAAACAACAAGCCGGTTTCGCTGAAAAAAGCCCTGGAGGAATCCGCCGAGTTGCGCGAATGGTATGAACGAGACCCCAGGGTAAAAAAGCTGATCGATACCGCCTCCCGCCTGGAAGGGGTGGTCCGCAACCCGGGGACGCACGCCGCCGGCGTGGTGGTCGGCGACAAGCCGCTGGTGGAATACCTTCCTTTGCACCGGCCCACCAACCAGAACGCCGAAAGCGCCATTCCCACCGTCACCCAGTTCGAGATGAGCATCCTCGATTCGCTGGGGATGCTCAAGGTCGATTTCCTCGGCCTGTCTACGCTGACGGTCATGTCCCGCGCCTGCGATTTAATCAAGGAGCGGCATGGCGTGGAATACAACCTGGCGAACATCCCCCACGACGACCCGGCCACCTATGAATTGCTTGGCCGCGGCCAGACGGCGGGCGTCTTCCAGCTGGAAGGCAACGGGATGACCCGTTACCTGGTGGAAATGCAGCCCAAAACCTGGGACAATGTGATCGCCATGGTGGCGCTTTACCGACCGGGGCCGATGGAATTCATCCCGCAATATATTCGCCGTATGCGGGGGGAGGAGGAGGTCACCTACAAGCACCCCTGGCTGGAGGAGATCTTCGCCGAAACATACGGCATTCCGGTCTATCAGGAACAGATCATGCAGGCCGCGGTCAAACTGGCGGGGTATAACCGTTCCGAGGCCGACAACCTGCGCAAGGCGATTGCCAAGAAAAAGAAGAAACAACTGATCAAGCACCGCGCCAAGTTCATCGAAGGCGCCGTAAAAAACGGTATTCCGCGCCACACGGCGGAAGAGATCTTCGATGAATGGGAAGAATTCGCCCGCTACGGTTTCAACAAATCTCATGCGGCGGTCTATGGCCTGATGGCCGTGCAAACGGCCTTTCTCAAGGCGCACTATCCGGCGGAGTTCATGGCCGCGCTGATGTCGGTATTTAAATCGGACACCAGCAAGATCACAACCTACATCAATGAAAGCCGCAAGATGGGGCTGGAGGTCTTGCCGCCGGATGTCAACGTCAGCCGCTACGATTTCAGCATCGAAGACTTGCCCGGTGGCCGGACGGCCATTCGCTACGGGTTGGGGGCGGTGAAGACCGTCGGCTACGGCCCGGTAGAGGCCATCATCAAGCCGCGCGACGCCGACGGCCCCTTTGCCAACCTGGATGATTTCATTCGCCGGGTGGACCTGCGCGCCGTGGGCAAGCGCGCGCTGGAAGCCTTGATCAAGGTAGGCGCGCTGGATGCCTTTGGCAGCCGGGCGGGTTTGTTGTCGATCCTCGATCAGATCACCGGACAGAGCGCATCCTATTTCCGCGCCAGCGAGGCCGGGCAGCTCAGCCTCTTTGGCGAGGCGACCTCGGTACAGTTCAACGCCATCCATGTGCCGGAGATCGAAACCGACCGCCGCGAACAGCTCAACTGGGAACGGGAATTGCTGGGGATCTTTGTCAGCGATCACCCGCTACGCCCTTATGCCGACTTTTTGACCCAGGGCGTTTCGCACACGGCCAACACCATCGAAGAAGCGCAGAAGAACCAGCGCGTGCGCGTGGCCGGGATGGTCAACCGGGTGCGCCGCCACATGACCAAAACGGGCAAAGAGATGGCTTTTGCCACCATAGAAGATTTATACGGCAACATCGAACTGGTGCTCTTCCCCAAAACCTGGGAGCAATACCGCCATTTGCTGACAGAAGACCGCGTGCTGGTGGTGGAAGGCAAGGCGGATGACACCTCACCGCCCAAAGTGCTGGTCGATCACATCAGCACGGAGATGACGATTGTTGTGGCCGCCGAAGAAGAGGAGGGAGACGCCCCCCCAGCCGTGCGGGAGAGTGCTGCGGCCTATGCCCCCTCATGGCAGGCGGTGGAGATGCCGCCAGAACCGCCCCTGTCCCCGTTTGAAGTGCCACCAGCCGGCGGCAACGGCGCCGCGGCGCCGGCCAGCGTTCAGCCGCCAGCCGGCCCTGAGTCGGCTGCCCGGCTTCCCCGACAGCTGACCGTCGTCCTGCGCAGCAGCGCAGACCGTGCCCGCGACATCCGCCTGGTGGAACGCGTGTGCCGGTTGCTGCAATCGGTGCCGGGAGAGGATCGTTTCATGTTGCGCATCATCCAAAACGGGCACGAGCATCTGATCGACTTTCCTCGCCATCGCACCGACATCAACCGGGTGTTGCCCGGTCTGCGCAAATGGCTGGATGAACACGATTTGTTGATTGAAAAATAGGCAGCCCGCCGGTGTGTGCCGCCCCTTAACGCGGCGCCGTGCTGGCCTGCGGCAGGCGGCGGAGATCGCGGCAGCGTTCGCAAGTCGGGTTCTGGCAAAGCAGGGCTTGCGGGTCCTTTTGGACGAGAGCGACGACGGTCTCCAGCAGGCCAGCGACGGGCATGGCACGAACCTGTGCCGTGCCGACCTTCAAAGTGATGGCCGAGTGCAGGTGGGGGGCGATGGCCTCAAATCCCAGCGAACACCCCGGGAAACCGTGAATTTCGCGCACACCGTGCGGCGTCAGCGCCCAACGGACGAATTGCCGCCGCCCGGCCAGTTTTTCGCCGTAGTGAATGGCGGTGTTGCTGGTGTGGTCAACGCCCATGAGCAGCACCCAGCCGTCGGCAGCGGCCAGCGCGCCCACAGGCGCCAGTGGATCGTAGAGCGTCTGCCGGGCCAGCAGGGCATCCACACCTACGCCGCCGAAAGAGAGCAGCGGGTGGCGGGTGCGCCGCGCCTGCCGATGGCGGAGCAAAACCCGCGGCAGCACGCCCATCATTTTGTGTGGCGGCAAATTGGCGTGAAAGGGAACGGCCATCAGATCCTGGTCGCGGTATGTGCCGTAGGTCATGCCGTTCAGCGGCGGCCCCACCAACGGGCGGAGCATGGTCTGGTAGGTGAAGGTGGGGGCCATCACACCGGCGGTTTCGGCCAGCAACGCGCCCAGCAAGGCTTCGGCGCCGCCGCGCACAGGGCCAAAGGCCCGCATGGAGGTATGCACCAGCACCGGGCGATTGCGCAACCCCAGGCTGCGCAACGTCCGGCGGAAGTCGGGGTAGCCCAGGGTCAGCGGCCTTTCCACAACGGTTCGCGTTTTTCGATGAACGCTTGCATCCCCTCTTTTTGGTCTTCGCTGGCGAAGAGGAAATAGAAGGCGCGGCGTTCGGCGTCCAGCCCCTGGCTGAGGGGCAGTTCAAAAGCCAGGTTGACCATCTCCTTGCCCAGGCGGACGGCCAGCGGCGCCCGGCTGGCGATTTGGGCGGCCAATTCCAGGGCTTCATCCAGGTAACGTTCTTGCGGCACGACGCGGTTCACCAGCCCAAAGCGCAGGGCTTCTTCGGCGGACAACATGCGGTTGTTGAGCACCATCTCCATGGCAATGGCCTTGCCGACCGCGTGCGTCAGGCGCTGGGTGCCGCCGGCCCCGGGGATGACGCCTATGGTAACTTCGGGCTGGCCAAACTTTGCGCTCTCCGCGGCGACGATCATATCGCACGACATAGCCAGTTCGCAGCCGCCGCCCAGGGCATAGCCGGAAACAGCGGCGATGATCGGTTTGGTGACGGCGCGAATGGCATCGAAGAGCTCGACAAAGCTCCCCTTGAGCATATCCACGGCGGAGGCGGAGGCCATTTGTTTGATGTCGGCGCCAGCGGCAAAAGCGCGTTCATTGCCAGCAATGACAATGGCGCCAATGGCTTCATCGGCTTCGAAGGCTTGCAAGGCAGCGGCCAGTTCACTCAGCAGCGGGCCGTTGAGGGCGTTGAGCGCTTTGGGGCGGTTGAGCTGTATCAACCCGACACGCTCCCGTTTTTCGGCCAGAATGTTTTCGTAAGTCATCATCTTTTCCTCCAAAAAAATTTCTAACCCTGTTTTTATTATAGTCGGATATGATAAGTTGCGTACCCACCCGGTGGACTTCACGCCAATTGATGAACCAGCCGCTTGCTGGTTGAGCCGCCTCACAAGGGCACATTGCAACCCAGGAGTGCAAACAATGGCTGCAAGACGGCATTCGCCGGAGCAATGCCTGCTCGGCCAGCGGTTTTGCGGCGTCATGGTGGTTACAGTCTCCAACAGATTGGATGAACATCCATGGTTTGGCAAAAGAGGTGAACGATGGACATTTTATTGAGCATTCATTCCGCGCTGCGCTGGCTGCTGGCTGCGCTTTTGCTGGGTTTGTTGGGCCGCCTGGCCTGGTTACTGGGGCGCAGGCAAGCCTTCGCCAAAATGGATCGCGGGCTGCTGGCGGCCTTCAGCGGCCTGATGGATACCCAGGCGCTGCTGGGGCTGCTGTATTTCTTCCTTTCCGGGCTGGGAGGCGCCGGTTTTCCGCTTTACCGCATTGAGCACCTGACGACCATGTTCCTGGCCGTTGGGGTCAGTCATTTGCCCTTGCGCTGGCTGAAGAAAGGTCACCCGCAAGCCGTGCGCAATTCATTCCTGGCCGTGCTGGTGACGATGGCCCTGATCTATGCGGGCGTCGTTTCCCTGCCCGGCGGCTGGACACGCTGACCGGCGGGCCCCGATTGGGCGATCAGGACAGCAAAATCGAGGCCAGGTCGGCGGTGGAGGGCAGGATCAGGTCGGCGCCGCTGCGCCGCAGTTCGCCTTCTTCCCCGAACCCGCAGAGCACGCCGACGGTTTGGGCGCCGGCTGCGCGTCCTGCGTGGATGTCCACCGTCGTGTCTCCGATCATCAAACATTCCTCGGGCCGGACGCCCATCCGTGCGGCAGCCCACAGGATGGGATCGGGGTAGGGTTTGGTGTGTTCGACGGTGGTGGCGCCCGCCACACAGACGAAGCGATCCAAAATGCCGGTGGCTTCCAGCAGGGCGCGGGTGCTGGTCTCGTCGCGAGCGCTCACCACGCTCAAGGGATAGCGCTCGCCGAGGGCCGCCAGCATGGTTTCTACGCCGGCGATCAGCCGAAAGTGGCGCATGGGGCGGGAGCGGCGCTGCAGGCGCTCGATCAGGCCGTAGAGTTCGTCGTCCAGGCCGAACCGGTCTGGAATGCCGATCAACCAGTTGCCCGGGGTCTCGGCGGCCATCACCAGCCGCCGCGCCAGACGATGAGGGTCCGTCAGCGGGTGGAGGAAGGTCAACCAACGGGCCAGCCGCTCCACGGCTAAGTCGTCGGTGTCGTTGAGGGTGCCGTCCACATCAAAGCAGAGGGCGCGGATCCGGTCTTTTTGCAGCATAGACGATCTCCTTTTCTCCCGCTTCGGTGCGGGCTGCCTGTATTGTACCCGTTGGGTGCGGCTTCTGTTGGGCGTAGCGGCCTTTCTCTTTTTTGCCTTATGCTATACTGAACATATCATGAGCGCCCTGGTCTCCACCATCACCCACCTGGAGTGCCCGCAATGCGGGCGTCGCTTCCGCCCCGATCGGGTGCAGACGATTTGCAAACGCTGCCGGTCGCCTTTGCTGGCACGGTATGACCTGGAAAAAGCCGCCCGTCAGATGCACCCCTCTTTGTCAACGCGACCGCGCGGCCTTTGGCGTTGGGCAGAACTACTGCCCGTGCGCTCGCCGGCGCACCGGATTTCCCTGGGAGAGGGGGATACCCCTTTGCTGCCCTTGCCGCGGCTGGGAGAACGCCTGGGGCTGGCCCAGCTATACCTCAAAGACGAGGGGCGCAACCCTACCGGCTCGTTCAAAGCCCGTGGGCTGGCTGTGGCTGTTTCACGCGCTAAGGAGCTGGGCGTGCGCGGTTTGGTCATCCCCACGGCGGGCAACGCCGGCGGCGCGCTGGCGGCTTACGCGGCCCGCGCCGGTTTGCCGGCGCGCGTCTTCATGCCGCAAGATGCGCCGCTTCTCAACCAGCGCGAAGTGCTGGCGGCGGGCGCCCAATTGCACCTGGTCGCCGGTCTGATCACCGATGCGGCGGTGCAGGCGCGCAAGGCGCTGCGGCGCGGCTGGCTGGATGTTTCGACTTTTCGTGAGCCGTATCGGGTGGAAGGAAAGAAGACGATGGGGCTGGAGATGGCCGAGGCCTTTTCCTGGCAACTGCCCGAAGCGATCGTTTACCCCACGGGCGGCGGCACGGGACTGGTGGGAATGTGGAAGGCTTTTGCTGAACTGGAAGCCATGGGATGGATCGACGAGCGGCGTCCACGGATGATCAGCGTTCAGGCGGCGGGGTGCGCGCCCCTCGTGCGCGCCTGGCAGCGCGGCGCGGAGCGCGTGGCGCCCTGGGAGAACGCCTCTACCCTGGCCGCGGGGTTACGCGTCCCCTCCATTTTCGCCGACCGGCTGGTGTTGCGCGTTCTGCGCGAAAGCGACGGCCTGGCCGTGGCGGTGACGGATGATGAAATTTTGCAGGCGCAGCGCGAACTGGCGCACCAGGAAGGCATTTGGGCAGCCCCCGAGGGCGCAGCCACTCTGGCCGCCCTGAAAAAACTCCGCCAAAAAGGCCTGCTGGATGCTCACCAGAGGGTGGTGTTGTTCAATACCGGCACGGGGTTGAAATATCCGAAGGAAGAACGCGATGGGTAAAAAGGAAGAACGTTCCCTGCTCTCTTTGCTGTATAGCATCAGCCGCGACCTGGCCAGCGAACTGGAATTGCGCGAAGTGTTGCAACGGGTGTTGTTTGCTTCTTTGGAGCATGTGGGTGGAGAGCGCGCCAGCATTGTGGTGCTGGATGATCAAGGCAATCCGGTCGATGCGACCATTGTGTACAACGGACAGATGCACACCCACACCACCCGGCAACTGCGAGAAACGGTGGAACGAGGGCTGGCCGGATGGGTGGTGCGTCACCGAAAAGCGGCGCTGGTAACCGATACCAGCCACGATGAACGCTGGCTTCACCGCCCCGACGATGCCGAACTGGAAACCCCCAAATCGGCGATTTGCGTCCCCTTGCTCTCGCGCAGCAAACTGGTGGGGGTGTTGACGCTGGTGCACCCTCGCCCCGGCGCTTTTAGCCATACCGACCTGGAATTGATGCAATCTATCGCCGACCAGGCGGGCATTGCAGTGCTCAACGCCCGCCTGTATGCCGAAAGCCAACGGCAGGCGCGGGTGATGACCGCCCTGGCCGAGAGCGCCATGAACATCAACGCCTCTTTGCAACTGGAAGACGTGTTCTTCAAAATTCTGGAGCAAATCAGCCGGGCGCTGCAAGTGCAAACAGCGGCCATCGCCTTGCTGGAAGCCGATCAGCTGGTGATTGCCCGAGCGCTGGGGCAGGCCAGCGAGCAACTTCAGGGGCTGCACCTCTCCAAAGACCAGGGCATCTTTGGCTGGGTCATGCGCGAGGGGCGTGGAACGGTAGTCCCCTACGCCGAAAAAGATGAACGCTTTTCTGCAAGCGATGCACTTCCTGCTCTGGAAACCCGAGCGCTAGCGTGCGCACCGCTGCGCGTGGGCCGCCGCACGATCGGCTTGTTGATCGCAGTCAACCCCATCAAAGGCAGATTCGACCGCGACACCCTCCTGCTGATGACCGGCATCGGCAGCCTGGCCGGCCTGGCCATCCAAAATGCACGCCTCTTCCAGCGGCTGGATGCCGCGCATCGGCGGTACCGCGAACTTTTCGAAGAAAGCATTGACCCCATTGTGCTCACTGACCTGGAAGGGCAGGTGCTGGAAGCCAACCGCATGGCCTTGCGCGTGCTGGGCTTCGACCTGGAAACGATCCAGGCGATGACCGTGGACCAATTGCACGAGGTCTTGTGGGCGAACGTGGGCATGGACTTCGAACTGGTGAGCGGCAATGCGCCCGTGCGGTATGAATCGGCCCTGTATCGGCGAAACGGAACCTTGAGCGTAGAAGTGTACGTCCACCGCGTATATTACGAAAAC
>WGAD01000032.1 GCA_015489255.1 Anaerolineales bacterium
CCCGCATAGAAGTGCAAAAAACCCCCACCGGCTCCACGGTACACATCTTATGAAACTTGTCCGCCTCAACCCGGAAAACCCCACCCACCTGCGCGACTTCATCGCCCTCCCCTTCCGTCTGCACAGCCAGCACAGCGCCTGGGTGCCGCCGCTGCGCCGCGAAGTGCGGCGCGCGCTCTCGCCGCAGCGCCACCCGTTCTACCGGCATTCGCAGGCGGCTTTCTTTCTCCTCTACGAGGGGAAAGACCCCGTCGGGCGGCTGGCCGCCATCGACAACCGTCATTACAACGACTTCTACAAAGCCCGCACGGGTTTCTTCTATTACTTCGACTGCATCGACGATCAGCAAGCGGCCAGCCGGCTCTTCTCCGCCGCCTTCGACTGGCTGCGGGCGCGCGGCCTGGAGGCCGTCATCGGGCCAAAAGGGTTGACGCCGCTGGACGGCGTGGGCCTGCTGGTGCGCGGCTTTACGGAGCGGATGCCCTTCGGGCTGGCCTGGAATCCGCCTTACTACGTCCAGCTGCTGGAAGTCCAGGGCTTCGCGCCGCGGCGCGATCTGGATTCGGGCCGCCTGGGGCGAGAAGCCCCCGTCCCCGAGCGCATTCACCAGATCGCCGACCGCGTCCGCCGGCGTCGCGGTCTCGAGATCATGCGCTTCCGCACCCGTCGCGACCTGCGCGCCCTCCTGCCACACCTGCAAAGCCTGTACAACCAGACCTTGAGCGGGGTGCGAGACAACTACCCCCTGGACGAGGCCGAAACCCGGGTCATGGCCGATCAGCTGCTCTGGTTCTCCGACCCGCGGCTCATCAAAGCCGTCGTCAAAGACGGCCAGCCGGTGGGGTTCCTTCTTGCCTACCCGGATATCGCCGACGGGCTGCGCCGTACCGGCGGACGGTTGTTCCCGACCGGCTGGGCAACCCTCCTGCGCGAACTGCGCCGCACATCCTGGCTGGACCTGAACGGCGCCGGGCTGATTGAGAAATACCGCGGCCTGGGCGGAACGGCCATCCTCTTCAGCGAAATGCACAAAACGGTAACCGAGTTTCCCCGATACCAGCAGGCGGAGGTCATCCAAATCGCTCGCGAAAACGAAGCCATGCAGCGAGAAATGCGCAACTTTGGCATTGAGTTCAACAAAACGCATCGCGTATATCAACGCCAGCTGTGACGCCCCGTGCCCGTCAACTGCATTTTGGCTACGCGAAAGAAAGAAGCCGCCGTCTTTGCCCGCCGCCAGGCCGCCCGCCCGGCAAAACCCGCCGCCAGCGGCGGCAACCTGCCCCTATGGTATAATTTTTGCGCTATTTTCCATCTTCATTCAAGGAGTTTGCCATGTCTGGTCACAGCCATTGGGCCACGATCCGCCGTAAAAAAGGCGCCGAAGACGCCAAGCGCGGCAAATTGTTCACCCGTCTTTCCCGTGAAATCACCATGGCCGCCCGCGAAGGCGGCGGCGACCCGGATACCAATCCCCGCCTGGCCCTGGCCATTGCCAATGCCAAATCTAACAACATGCCCAAAGACCGCATCGAGCGGGCCATCAAACGCGGCACCGGCGAAGACAAAGACGCCACCGCCCTGGAAGAAATTATGTACGAGGGCTACGCCCCGCACGGCGTGGCGTTGATGATCGAATGCGTCACCGATAACCGCAACCGCTCCGTTTCCGAGGTCAGGCACATCCTCAACAAGATGGGCGGCAGCATGGGCGAAATGGGATCCGTGGCCTGGCAGTTCGACCGTAAGTCGTATTTTCTCTTCTCCGCCGAACAACTGGACTACGACGGCGCTTTTGAACTGGCCATTGAGGCCGGCGCCGACGATGTCACCGAAGAAGACAACGCCATTGAAATCATCGGCCCGGTGGAAGCCTACAAAACCCTGGCCGACAGCCTGAAAAATGCCGGTGTCACCCCGGAAGAAGCCGGCCTGCGCATGATGCCCAAACAAGAAATGGCCCTCAGCGTGGAAGATACTCTGCAAGTACTCAAAGTCATCGAAGCGCTGGAAGAATTGGATGACGTGCAAAACGTGTACCACAACTTGCAGATTTCCGATGAAGTGATGGCCGCCCTGGCCAAAGAATAGGACCATGCAGGTTGTGCTGGGCATTGATCCGGGCACCGGGCGGACGGGATACGGCCTCGTGCGTCAGCAGCGCGACGGCAGCCTGGAAGCCGTGGCCTATGGCGTTATTGCCACCCCAGCCAAAACGCCCATGCCGCAGCGCCTGCTGCTCCTGTACCGGGAATTGACCGACTTGCTGCTTCTCCATCGCCCCGACGGGGCTGCGGTGGAGAAGTTGTTTTTCTCCCGCAACGTCACCACGGCCATCAGCGTCGGGCAGGCGCGCGGCGTCGTCTTGCTGGCCCTGGCCCAAGCCGGGCTGGAGGTCGGCGAATATACCCCTAACGAGGTCAAACAAGCCATCAGCGGGTATGGTAGCGCCGGAAAACGTCAGGTGCAAGAAATGGTGCGGACGCTCCTCCGCCTGGAGGCCATCCCTCGCCCGGACGATGCCGCCGATGCCCTGGCCGTCGCCATCACCCACCTGCACACCGCCCCCTACTACCGCCGCAAGGAGCTGCAATGATCGCCTTTGTACAAGGAGAAGTCGTCTTCAAGGAGCAGCAGGCGCTCATCGTTCGAGTGGGCGGCGTCGGGTTGCGCGTCTTCGTCCCGGCCTGGCTGAGTGAACAAACCGCACTCGGGCAAGAGGCCACCCTGCACACCAGCCTGGTGGTGCGCGAACAGGAACTTTCTTTGTACGGCTTTTCCGCCCCGGCAGACCGCGATCTCTTCGTCACATTGTTGGGCGTCAGCGGCGTCGGGCCGCGGGTGGGGCTTTCCATTCTCTCCAGCCTCTCGCCAGAGACCATCCAGCGCGCCGTCTTCAACGATCAGCCGGAGCTGTTGGCACGGGTGCCCGGCATCGGCAAGAAAACCGCCCAGAAGATCATCTTCCACCTGAAAGACCGGCTGCGCCCGCTCGAGACCCTCGAACAGCTGGGGCAGGTAGACGCCACCGACGAGGCCGTGCTCGATGCCCTGGTCGCCCTGGGGTACAGCCTGGTCGAAGCCCAGGCCGCGCTCCAATCCCTGCCGCCCGATGCGCCGCCCACCGTCGAAGACCGGCTGCGCCTGGCCTTGCAACACTTTTCTTCCCCATGAGCCACCAAAAAGATACCCGTCAGATCGCCCGTGCCGCCGGCACGGTGATGTTTGCCTTTGCCATCGGCCAGGTGTTCGGCCTGGTGCGCCGCATCTTGGTTGCGCAAACCTTTGGCACCTCGGCAGAACTGGACGCTTTTTTGGCCGCCAACCGCGTGGCCGAAACGCTATTCAACCTGGTTGCCGGCGGCGCGCTCGGTTCCGCCTTCATCCCCACCTTCACCGGCCTGCTGGCGCAGGAAAAACGCAAGGCCGCCTGGCGCATGGCTTCGGGCGTCGCCAACCTGGTGCTGCTGACTCTGATCGCCCTGGCAGCGCTTTCCGCCCTCTTCGCGCCGCAGATCGTCCGCTATGCGCTGGCTCCCGGCTTCGCCGCCGATCCGGCCCAATTGCAGCTGACGGTCTCCCTGATGCGCATTCAACTGCTTTCGGCCATCCTCTTTGGCCTGAGCGGCCTGGTGATGGGCATTCTGAACGCCCACCAGGTTTTTCTCATCCCGGCGCTGACGCCCTCCATGTACCAGCTGGGGTTAATCTTCGGCGTGCTGGCCCTGGCGCCCCAAATGGGCATTTACGGCCTGGCCTGGGGTGTGGTCATTGGCGCCGCCCTGCACCTCTTGCTGCAAATACCCACCTTGCTCAAACAGCAGGGGCGCTACACCCTCACCCTCGGCTGGAACGATCCGCACGTCCGTGAAGTGATCCGCCTGATGCTTCCGCGAATGCTGGGCGTGGCCGTGGTGCAATTGAATTTTTGGGTCAGCATCTGGCTGGCCTCCGGCATGGCCGAAGGCAGCGTCTCCGCGCTAACCTACGGCTTTTCGCTCATGCTCATGGCGCAGGTTGCCATTGCCCAATCCATCGCCACCGCCGCCATGCCCACCTTCTCGGCGCAATACGCGCTTGGCCGCCTGGACGATCTGCGCCGCTCGCTGGCTGCTACGCTGCGCGGCGTCATCTTCCTCGCTCTGCCGGCCAGCCTGGGGTTGATCTTGCTGCGCCGCCCGATCATCGTGCTGCTCTTCCAGCGCGGACAGTTCGACGCCCGCTCCACCGACCTGATGGCCTGGGCCTTGCTCTGGTATGCCCTGGGGTTGCTGGGGCACGCCGTGCTGGAGATCCTGGCCCGCAGTTTCTACGCCCTCCACGACACCAAAACGCCGGTCATCGTGGGCGCCGCCGCCATGCTGCTCAACATCGGGCTGAGTTTTCTCTTCGTCCGCCTCTTCCGCTGGCTAGGCTGGATGCCGCACGGCGGCCTGGCAGCGGCCAATTCGCTGGCAACGGCGCTGGAGGCCTCCACCCTGCTCTGGCTCATGCGGAAACGGCTGGGCGGGCTGGAGGGCCGCTACGCGCTCGTCGGTTTGTTGCAAGCCTCCCTCGCCAGCCTCGGCATGGGCCTGACGCTGCTCTTCTGGCTGCGCCTTTCTGCCGCCAGCAGCGCGTGGATCGTCGCTGGCGGCGGCGTGCTCCTCGGCGGCCTGGTCTATCTCCTCGGCCTGCTGGCCCTGCGCGTGCCCGAACTGCGTGGGCTGCTGGCCGCCTTGCGCCGCTACGGCAAGCGCCGGGCCTCTTCTTAACGGCAACAGCGCCGAATCCCTCGGCGCTGCTCAAACAAGGGGCGCCGCAGCGCCTATTTCTTACCGCCAAACAGGCTGCCGAGCAAGTCGGCGGCGTCGTCCAGGCCAAAGCCGTCTTCGTCCCCCACCATCACTTTGTTCAACAAATCGCCATACGGCTCGGGAAGTTTGGCACCCAGAAATTCCATAACCTCGTCCACAACCGTTTGGGCGACATCCTTCTCCAACCCGACTTTTTGCACCAGCAACTGAACCAGTTCGTCTTTCATTTGTACCTCCAGGTGATTGATTGAATGAAACCTCTCTGCCTGCCGCCGATTATAACCGCAAGACCGGCAGAGAGGTTGCTTCTCTTGTTACATCAGCCAATAAGAGCCCACCTGCGCCACCAGAACCCCCAAGATGATGCCGCCCAGGGCCTCCATCGGCGTGTGACCCAACACCTCGCGCAGATGCTCCTGCGAAATCGGGTGCCCGGCCAGCAGTTCCTCGATGATGGTGTTGATGTGCTGCGCCTGAATGCCGGCTTGACGACGAACACCGGTGGCATCGTACACCACGATCATCGTCATGGCAAAGGCCAACGCAAAAAGCGATGAATTGAACCCCTCGAATCGCCCGATGGCGTGGGTCACAGAAACCATCAACGCGGAATGCGAGCTGGGCATGCCGCCCGAACTGAACAACAGGCCCCAATTCCAGCGGCCATCCTTCAGATAGCCAAAGGGCAGTTTCAGGGTTTGCGCCAGCGCCCAGGCCGTCAGGGCGATCAGAAGAACCGGGTTGGATAACAATTGATCGAGCATACTCAGGCATCCCCGTTCAATTCTTCCAGACGCAGTTCCGCCGCCTCCAGCAATGCCTGGCAACGGTCCGCCAGCGCCTTGCCGCGAGCGTACCAGTTCAACGTTTCGTCCAGAGAAAGCGCGCCGCTTTCCAGTTTTTCCACCACCTCTTGCAAGGCGGCAAAGGCTTCCTCATAGGACATTTGCGTCACGTCTTTTTCAGTCATCGGATGATTCAGCCTCCACAATCAGGGGAATTTCTCCATCCGCCACCTGCGCCCGCAGGCGCAGCCCGGGGGACACCTCTCCCCGGCTGGACACCAGCCTGCCGTCCTCGGCCCGGGTGAGAAGGGCGTAACCGCGCTGCAACACCGCCTGCGGGTTCAGGCCATGCAGGCGTTCCGCCAGGGACGCCCAGCGCAAGCGTTCATCGTGCAGGCGGGAGGCGACCAGGGCATCCAGGCGGGCCGCCAGGTGATCGGCCTGCAAGCGGCCTTCGCGCAATTGACGGGCAGGTGCGACCGCCTGCAAGCGCAGTAGCCAGCGTTCCAGCGCGGCCAGGCGGTCGCGCAGCCCGGTTTGCGCCGCCTGGCGCAGCCGCCGCTCCGCCTCCTCCAGGGCTGTCCGCAGCTCCTCCAGCGTGATCGGCGTCGCCAGTTCCGCCGCGGCAGTGGGCGTGGGCGCCCGTCGATCGGCGGCGAAATCCGTCAGGGTGAAGTCCGTCTCGTGGCCGACACCCGAAACGACCGGCACCGGCGAAGCCGCAACCGTCCGCACGACCAATTCATCGTTGAACGCCATCAAGTCTTCCAGCGAACCGCCGCCGCGCGCAATGAGGATCACGTCTACCTCGCCGCGGGTCATCAAGCGCGCCAGCGCCTTCACCAGCGATTGAGGCGCCTCCGCGCCCTGTACCAACGCAGGAGATAACACCACTTCTGCCAAAGGGTAACGGCGGCGCAAGGTGTTGAGAATATCTTGCAAGGCGGCGCCGGTGGCCGAAGTAACCACGCCGATCCGCCGCGGGAGGCGCGGCAGCGGCCGCTTGCGCGCCGGCTCGAACAGCCCTTCCGCTTCCAGTTGCGCTTTGAGCCGCAAGAAAGTTTCGTACAGATCGCCTTCGCCCAGTAAACGCACCGCATCGACGTAAAATTGATAGCGACCGCCGGCTTCATATACATCCACCGAGCCGCGGGCCTCGATCTGCAAGCCATTGCGCAACGTCAGCGGCAAACGAGCCGCCTGACTGCGCCAGATGACGCAATTCAGCGCCGCGCCGGCGTCTTTCAGGGTAAAATAAAGGTGTCCTGAGCGCGGGCGCGACAGGTTCGATACCTCCCCGCGCACCCACAAACCGCGCAAGTCTGGATCGGCGGTCAGCAAATCGCGCACCCGCCTCGTCAGTTCGGTCACCGTCCAGGTGGTTTCGAAGAAACTGGATTGCATGGTTTGAGCATATCAACATTACAGGCTTAAGTCAACTTATGAACTACCTCTGGTCACCCTGGCGTATGGATTACATCAAAAACCACATGAAATCGGAGGGCTGCGTGTTTTGCACAGCCGCCTCGCTGCCCGACTCGCCGAAGAACCTGATCGTACATCGCGGCGAGTACAGCTTTGTCATCCTCAACCGCTACCCCTACACCAGCGGGCATCTGATGGTCGTCCCTTACGCCCACGTAGACACCCTGGAAGCCCTCCCGGCTGCCGCCCGCGCTGAAATGATGGAACTGGTCACCCGCGCGATGGGCGTGCTCCGCGGGCTGTACCATCCGCAGGCCTTCAACGTCGGCGCCAACATCGGCGCAGCCGCCGGCGCTGGCATCGCCGAGCATGTGCACATGCACATCGTCCCGCGCTGGTCGGGCGATACGAACTTCATGTCCACCCTGGCAGAAACCCGCGTGCTGCCCGAAGCCCTGGATGAGACCTTCGCCCGCGTCCAGGCGGCCTGGCCGCGAGGCGCGGCTCCGGCCCCGCCGGCAGGTCGCCCAAAAGAATAATGCACATTTTTCACAATTTGCAGTAAAATAAAGGGCATGATGCCCTATGTTCTCCCTCGCCGCAAGTGGACATAAAAATCTTCCGTCGGGTCGTCTCTGGCCGTCGGAAGATTTTTTTATCGGCAGTTGCCGCTGCCGCACACCCTCAAAGGAGGAGCACTCATGAGCAAAAAGACCCACCCTCTCATCCTGAGCGCCGCCCGCACGCCCATTGGACGCTTCCAAGGCGGGTTGAGCAGCGTGCCGGCCACCCGGCTGGGCGCAATCGCCGTCCGCGAGGCCGTTCAACGCGCCGGGCTGCCCGATCTGGCCGCCATCGACGAAGTGCTGATGGGCAACGTCATCCAGGCCGGCAACGGCCAGGCGCCCGCCCGTCAAGCGGCGATCTGGGGCGGCATACCGGCCACCGTCGGCGCTGTGACCATCAACAAAGTTTGCGGATCCGGCCTGAAGACCGTGATGCTGGCCGCCCAGGGCATCCGCGCCGGAGACGGCCAGCTCTACGTGGCCGGTGGCATGGAAAACATGAGCGCAGCGCCCTACCTCGTTCATGGACGCCGCGGCGAACTGCGCTTCGGCCATGCCAAACTCACCGACGCCCTCTTGCACGACGGTCTTTGGGACCCCTTCGAAGACTGGGCCATGGGCGATGCCGCCGAATTCATCGCCCGCGAGTACAACGTCACCCGCGAAGCGATGGATGAATTCGCCTACCAGAGCCACATGAAAGCCATTGCCGCCATCGACGAGGGACGCTTCGCCGAGGAAATCGTCCCCGTGGAGGTGAAAGGGCGCAAGGGCAAAATCAACGTGGTGGACACCGACGAAGGCCCTCGCCGCGATACCTCGCTGGAAAGCCTGGCCCGTCTGCGCCCGGCCTTCCAAAAAGATGGCCGTGTGACCGCCGGCAACGCCCCCAGCCTGAACGATGGCGCCGCCGCCGTCGTCGTCGCCAGCGAAGCCTACGCCGAAGCCCACGGCCTCGAGGCCATGGCCCGCATCGTTGGCTACGCCCAGGCGGCGGAAGAACCCAAATACCTCTTCCGCGCTCCAGCCAAAGCCTTCCCCATCCTGCTGGAAAAAGTCGGCTGGACGATGGACGATGTGGACTTGATCGAACTCAACGAAGCCTTCGCCGCCCAGGTGCTGGCCGACGGCTACATCTTGCAAGAAAGCATCGGTTGGGATTGGGATAAAGTCAACGTCAACGGCGGGGCGATCGCCCTCGGTCACCCCATTGGCGCCAGCGGCACGCGCGTGCTCGTCACCCTGCTCTATGCGCTCAAGCAGCGCGGCCTCAAGCGGGGCGTGGCCGGCCTTTGCCTGGGCGGCGCCGAAGCCGTGATGATGGCAGTGGAACTCCTGTAAAGACAGGGAGAACAAACGATGAACATCCAGAAAATCTTCGTCATTGGCGCCGGCACGATGGGTCATGGCATCACCCAGGTTGCGGCCACCTCCGGCTACCAGGTGACCTGCATGGACATCTCCGCCGAGCAGCTGGAACGCGCCCGCGCCAGCATCGCCAAATCGATCGCCAAACTGCACAGCAAAGGGAAGTTGAACGATGAACAAAAGGCCGCCGCCGAGGCGATCCGCTTCGTCCAGACGATGGACGGAATTGAGGAGGCCGATCTGATCATCGAAGCGGCGACCGAAAACCCGCAGGTCAAGCTGGACATCTTCCGCCAGATGGACGCCCGCGCCCGGCCCGAGGCCATCCTCGCCAGCAACACCTCCTCTATCAGCATCACCAAGATCGCCTCGGTCACCCGGCGGCCAGAAAAGGTGATCGGGATGCACTTCATGAACCCGGTGCCCCTGATGAGCCTGGTGGAGGTCATCCGCGGCCTGGCGACCGACGACGCCACCCGCGACGCTGTTTTCCAGGTCTGCGAAACGATGGGCAAGGTGCCCGTTGAGGCCAACGACGCCCCCGGGTTCATCTCCAACCGTATCCTCTGCCCGATGATCAACGAGGCCGTCTTCGCCCTGCAAGAAGGGGTGGGCACCAAAGAAGCCATCGATCAGGTGATGAAACTGGGCATGAATCACCCCATGGGGCCGCTGGCCCTGGCCGATCTGATTGGCCTGGACGTGGTGCTTTTCATCATGGAGGTGCTGCAACGCGACCTGGGCGAGGACAAATACCGCCCGGCCCCGCTGCTGCGCAAAATGGTCGATGCCGGCTGGCTGGGACGCAAAACCGGCAAAGGCTTCTACGATTACAGTCAGTGAAACCGCCCTCAACGCCACACGCGCCCGCGAAATGCGGGCGCTTTCTTTATTTTCCGGTCCAAAAAAACGGGCAGCGGCGGTCAGGCCAAAAAAGCCGCTGCGCCATACCCCACCACGGCGCCTTCGTCTCCGGTGACCGCCGCCGAGGTGGCATAACGCAACACCTGCGCCCGCGTCGCGCCCAGCGCCCGGGCCGCCCACATCACCGCCGCCAGTGCGCCCAGGCCGCAGGCCTCGCCTCGCCCGGCGAGGACCGTCTCGTAAAGCGCTGTCGGAGAAAAGGCAGCGACCGCTTGCAGCATAGCGCCGTCCAGGCGCTCAGCCAGCGCCTGAGGGTGGTAATGCGAGAGATCCGTACTCGCCACCAGCAAGGCCTGACGCCCGCGCAGGGTCTCCGCCAACGCCGTTCCCAGGGCGGAGGCCGTGCGCTCGTCCTGGGCGCGCACCATCACCGGCAACAGGCGAAAATCGCCCGCCAGTGCGCGTTGCAAAAACGGCAATTCGATTTCCAGCGCATGTTCCGGGTCGTTGCGCACCGGCGTTAGGCCCAAACCCTGGCAGCGCAGGGCGGCATCCAGATCTGCCACCGCCCCGGCGTCCACGGCCACGTTCCCCAAGGGGGTGCGGTAGGCCTCGTGCCCGCTGGTGAGCAAGGGCGCCGTGTGGGGGTGGTGCATGGGCGCAATCACCGCCACCAGCGGAGGCTGCCAGCCACGCACAGCGGCAAAGGCATACCCGGCCACCGCGCCCGAATAACGATGCCCGGCGTGTGGCGCCATCAGGCCGACTACCCGTCCCGCCAGAGCAGGGAGATCGGCGGCATCCAGGAAAGCGTCCACGCGGCGCGCCAGCTCGCGCGGGCGGCCAGCATACCAGGTTCCGGCAATCGGAGAGGGACGAAGATCCAGCATGTGGCACTCCTTTGCAGGGTGGACGCAACCGTCCGGCGTCAACCGGCCTGGAAACGCTGCAAAACCCGGTGTGTGGCCGGAAACGCCAGCGGCGGCAAATCGGTGAGTGCAAACCAGCCTGCGTCGCGGGCGTCGTCGGCGGCTTGCAACCGCCCGCCCAGGCGTTTTGCCAAATACACCAGCACCAGGTCGGCGCCTCGCGGATGACTGCGTCCGGCGATCACATCCAGCAAATCCACCACTTGCACCCGCAAACCGGTTTCTTCGGCGCATTCGCGTTCGGCGGCGCGCGCCGGGTCTTCTTGTGCGTCCACGAAACCGGCGGGCAAGGCCCACAATCCGGTGAAAGGCGGGTATTTGCGTTGCACAAGCAAGACCTGCCCCTCCTGAAGGACCAGCGTCGCCGCCGCAACTTTCGGATCTGGGAAATACGTCCAGCCGCAGGCCGGACAAGAGGGGCGCATACGACCGGCCACCGGGCGTTGTTGCAAGGCCGCGCCGCAGTGCAAACAAAAACGGGCCTCCTGTTCAAAGGTTCGCATCAAACCGCCTCCAGGCGCGCCGGCGCAGATACCAGGACAACCCGCCGAAGAAGACCGCGGCAGCCAACAACCCCCACCGGCCCCACGGCAACGG
>WGAD01000033.1 GCA_015489255.1 Anaerolineales bacterium
ATTGCAATGAATCAGTTGGATGCCAGCGTGCAGGGCTGGGTGAACCACGCCCGCTACGGCAACACCGTGGGCCTGCGCAAAGCAATATTAGGCGCTGCGTTATTACCGCGGAGGGAATGATGATTCTGGAAATTTTACTTTCTGCGACCATCGAAACCGGATTGGGCTTGTTGGCAGAAATTGGTTTGGAAGACCAGGTGCGTGACTTGCGAGCGCGTTTGTTCAAGACAGACGCCCGCAAGCGCGCCGCCGCGCTGCAATCCGCCTTCGATGCTGCCGTGAAAATGGCCGCCGACCCGACAATCCGCCCTTTGTTGGAGCATCGTCCTTTTCAGGAAGAGGTTGTGCGCGCTTTGTTGGATCCGGTGCGGGGCTTTGATGTGCAGGCTTTAGCCGATTACTGGGGCGAAAAATTTCCTGAACACGCCCTTGCTTTGCGCAAGTTTTTCAATACCTTGCAAAACACCTTGCTGTCCGATCCTATTTGGGGACCTGTGCTGGAGCGCTACCAGCAACTTCGTTTTCAGCAAGAAATACGAGACGCTTTGCAGGCGCATCAGCTGCCTTCGGATGATACACGTCTGGTGAAAGCGGTCAGCGCGCAGATTCATGGGGATGGTGCGATTGCCCAGGGCGCGGGCGCGAAAGCGGTTGGCGCCGGAGGCATGCTGGTCGAAGGAGATTACCAGCGTATTGTCCAGGTGACGATTAACCAGTTTACTGGGCTGGCGTCGTCCGACAGCAAAGGCGATGTCTGCCGCCGCTATTTGGATATCGCTGCCCGTCAGGCCAACTTGTTGCCCTGGACGAAGGTCACCGCCGACTATGCGGACCCGTCCGGAGGCGAGCAACTGCGCCTGGCGGATGTGTATATTGATTTGGATACCACCGAATTGCGCCATGTGGAACGGGAAGAGGAACTGCGTCAGTATTTGCTGCGGCAGCAACGCGAGGCGGAACGCATCTCGGCGCAAGAGATGGTCAATCGACACCCCAAACTGCTCATCATGGGGGATCCGGGGTCGGGAAAATCCACCTTTGTCAAACACCTGACGTATTTGCTGGCGCAAGCCGAGTTGGCGGAGTCGCCAGAGGACTGGCTCTCCAGATTGGGCGACGAGTGGGAGCATGGCGTCTTGCTGCCTGTGCGGATTGAACTGCGTCAGGTCGCGGCTTATGCGGCAGAGAACAACCAAGACAGTGCGCCGCTTCTGCTGGGCTACCTGCGCAAGACGCTGGAAGCGTGGGAACTGGCCGGTTTCTGGCATGAATTGGAGACTCGCCTGACGGCAAAAACCGCCCGAACGCTCCTCCTGCTGGACGGTCTGGATGAAGTCCCTACGGAGCAGCGCCAGACCATCGTGGACGCGGTCAATGAACTATGTGATTTATACCCACAGCAGCGTTATGTGGTCACTTGCCGTCCCTATGCTTATGTCGGGCAGCCGTGGAAATTACAGGGGTTCCATGAGGTCACGCTGGCGCCGTTTAGCGAAGCGCAGATTGACGGCTTCATCGAAAACTGGTATGCCCAATTGGCAGCGCGCGAGCGCATCGGGGAAGGAGACGCGCAAGAAAAGGCGCGCAGTCTGAAACGGGCGGTGCGCCGCCGCGATCTGCTGGGATTGGCTGAGCGTCCCCTGCTGATGACGGTAATGGCGCAATTGCACGCCTACAAGGGAAAATTGCCAGAAGACCGCACGCAGTTATATGCCGATGCGGTGGACTTGCTGCTGGAACGCTGGGAGAGCCGCGTGGATTCCGGCGGCGTGCTGGAGTATCTGGATATCCCCGGATTGAAGATGAGCGATTTGAAAAGCGGCTTGTACGAGGTGGCTTATCAGGCGCACCGCAGCGCGGTCCAACGTGAAGGGACTGCTGATATTGGCGAAGGACAACTTCGTGAGTGGCTGGCGCCCTATTTGAACAACGACTGGAACAAAGCCGGGGCTTTCATTGAATTCATCCGGGAACGCGCCGGACTGCTCATCCGCCACAAGACGGATGCGTACACCTTTCCGCATCGCTCTTTTCAGGAGTTCCTGGCGGCGTGTCATTGGCTGAGTCTGAAGGATTATCCAAAGGAAGCCGCCCGGATGATGAACGAAGATTGGGAGCGCTGGCGGGAGGTCTTTGTGTTGGCTGCGGGCTACGCCGCCCGCACCGACCGGCTGGGGATGGCGCTGGCGGCGAGTAATCAACTACTGCCGCGGGATCACCGCCCCGGCAAGGATGTGGATGAAGCGCAAGCGCGCACGGCGCTGCTGGTGGCGGAAGCCCTGGTGGAAATCGGGTTGGTGGGGGTGCGGCGGGATGAAGTCGGGCAGGCGGTGTTGGAACGCACCCAAAACTGGTTGGTGGCTGCGCTGGAATCGCGGGCCCTGGCAGCGCGCGAGCGCGCCGCAGCCGGGCGGGCGCTGGCGAAACTGGGTGACCCGCGCCCGGGCGTGCTGGCGATGAACGCGGATGCCTTTGTGTACATTCCGGCGGGGAAATTCATCATGGGAAGCTCGGAAGGACAGGGAGATGATGATGAACACCCCCAGCACGAATTGGCATTACCCGCCTTCTGGATCAGCCGCTACCCGGTGACCAACGCCCAGTTCCGGGCTTTTGTAGAAGGCGGGGGATACCAAAGGGCCGATTTGTGGCCCGAAGCGCAGGAAGCAGGTGTGTGGCGGGATGGGAAGGTCAAAGCCTGGAATGATGACGAGCCGCGTTCCGCGCCGTATGATTATGGGGAGCCGTTCAATTTGTCAAATCATCCGGTGGTGGGCATCACGTGGTATGAAGC
>WGAD01000034.1 GCA_015489255.1 Anaerolineales bacterium
GCCCACCAGGAGGCCGGGCCAGAAGCGGCGCTGGAGGTGGTGCGCGCGCTTCAATCCCTGCCGCAAGGTCTGACGACCGAGGTGCTGACCGACGCCGCGCGCGCCCTAAAGGTGCCGGCGCACCGCACTTACGGCCTGGCGACGTTTTATTCCCTCATTTCCTTGCAGCCGCAAGAACATACCCTGCGTGTGTGCGATGGGCCGGTCTGCTGGCTGAAGCATGCACGCCGCGATCCACTGGCGGGGGTGGCGGAAGCGGCGCCCCCCGGCTGGACGGTGACGCGCAATTCCTGCCTGGGGTTGTGTGATCATGCGCCGGCGGCTCTGGCCGATGACGTCCAACTGGCCCCGCTGACCGCGCCCGAGGCCGCTGCGGCGGCCCGTCCGCGCGACTTGTCGGCGGCCTATCGGCAACCGCGCCCGGGCGAGGTGCGCGCCATCCTGGCTGATATCGACCGTATCGACCCGGAATCCCTGGATTCGGCGCGAGCTGCCGGGGTGTACGAGGGGTTGCAGCGCGCATTGACCATGACGCCCGAGGCCGTGCGCGCCGAGGTGACGGCTGCCGGTTTGCAGGGGCGCGGCGGCGCCGGCTTCCCGACCGGCCGCAAATGGGATTTCGTGGCGGCGGCTGCCGGTGAACCGAAATACATCATCTGCAATGCCGATGAATCTGAACCACTGATTTTCAAAGACCGCGTGCTGATGGACACCAACCCTCACCTGTTGCTGGAGGGTATGGCGGTGGCCGGTTATGCCTGCGGGGCCTCCGAGGGCTGGATTTACATTCGCGGCGAATACGAGGCCCAGGCACAACGCCTGGAAAGGGCCATCGCCCAGGCGAAAGAAGCGGGCTTGCTGGGGCCGCGGGTGTTGGGCAGCGCTTTCTCTTTTGAAATTCACGTTCATCGCGGCGCGGGCGCTTACATCTGTGGCGAAGAAACCGCCTTGATTGAATCGCTGGAAGGCAAACGCGGCGAACCCCGGCTGCGTCCGCCGTATCCGCCGCAGTATGGCTTTCGCGGCCAGCCGACGGCGGTCAACAATGTGGAGACGCTGGCGGCGGCGGCGGTCATTTTGCGCCGGGGCGCGGAAGGCTGGCGCGCACTCTCGTCTTACGAAACGCCGGGCACCAAATTGTACATGGTGCTGGGCGCTGTCAAATCGCCCGGCTTGTTCGAAGCGCCCTTTGGTCTGACCCTGCGGCAGATCGTGGAGGATTTCGGCGGCGGCCTGGCCGATGGCGCCGTTTTCAAGTTTGCCTTGTGCGGCGGCGCAGCCGGCACCATTGTGGACGACAGCCTGCTGGACGTGCCGATAGACTTCGCTTCTGCGCGCGAGGGAATCTCGCTGGGGGCGGGCGCCTTTCTGAT
This sequence comes from Anaerolineales bacterium, assembly GCA_015489255.1. Lineage (GTDB taxonomy): Bacteria > Chloroflexota > Anaerolineae > Anaerolineales > Villigracilaceae > S143-42. The sequence continues at coordinate 1,374 of WGAD01000034.1, forward strand.
CGCCGATCAGAACGTTTCTGCTGTGGCCTTCTTGCGCGAACTGCTGCACTTCTTCGCGGTTGAATCTTGCGGCAAGTGCACCCCTTGCCGAGTTGGGACGTACCGCGCCCACCAGATCCTGGAGCGCATGGCTGCTGGGCAGGGGTGCCCTTCCGATTGGGACGAGCTTCACGCCCTGGCCGCCAACCTCCGCGATACCTCCTTCTGCGGACTGGGGCAATCGGTGGCCATCCCGATGCTCTCCGCCATGACGCATTTTGCCGATGAATTCCGACAGGCCGCCGGCCTGTGACCGTGAGGTGTCCGATGACTGTAAAACTGACAATTGACGGGCAACCGGTAGAGGCGCGCGCAGGGCAAACTGTGCTGGAAGCCGCCCGCGCGCATGGCTTTCGCATTCCTACCCTGTGTTACCACAAAGACCTTTCGCCCACTGGGAACTGCCGCATGTGCGTGGTAGAAGTGGAAGGCTGGCGCGGCTTGCAGGCCGCCTGCGTGACCGAGGTGCAAGAGGGCATGGTTGTGCACACCCAGACCGAAACGGTGATGCGCGATCGCAAGCTCAACCTGGAGCTGATGCTGGCCAACCATCCCATGGAATGCCTGACTTGTGAAGCCAACGGCGATTGCGAATTGCAAGACCTGGCTTACGAATACCAGGTCGATGTGCCGCAATGGGGCTTCAAGGGAAATCGCTATCCGGTGGACAGCGACCCGAACCCTTTTATCCATGTGGACATGAATAAATGTATCCTCTGCCGCCGGTGTGTGCTGGCTTGCGCAGAAATCCAGGTGCGCGATGTCTGGGGCGTGGCCCAACGGGGCTTCGATGAGGTCATCGTGGCCGGCGCCGGCACCGACTTGCTCTCCGCCCGGTGCGAATCTTGCGGCCAATGCGTCGCCTATTGTCCCACGGGCGCGCTGACCAACCGCATGGAGATCGGCGTCGGACGCACGTATGATCTGGAAAAAATTACCACCACCTGCACCTATTGCGGCGTGGGGTGTCAGTTCGACCTGCTGGTTAAGGATGAGCGTGTGGTGGGCGTGGCCTCCAATCCCGAGGCGCCGGTCAATGGCATGGCCTTGTGCGTCAAAGGGCGTTATGGCTGGGATTTCATCCATCACCCGGAACGTTTGACCCGCCCGCGCGTCCGCCGTTACTTGCTGGAAGGCGGGGAGAAGCCCAAAGGTCACCAGCTGGACGAAAACCCGCCCCGCGCATGGGACTGGGTGGAAGTCAGTTGGGAAGAGGCCCTCGACTTGACCGCTCGCAAACTGCACGAAACCCGGCGGCAATACGGCCCTGATAGCATCGGCATCTTCACCTCGGCGAAATGCACCAATGAAGAAAATTACCTGATGAACAAACTGGCGCGGCAGGTCTTGGGAACGCACAACATAGACCACTGCGCCCGTCTTTGACACTCTTCCACGGTGACCGGTCTGGTCGCCTCTTACGGTTCGGGCGCGATGTCCAACTCGATGGACGACATTGCCCAATTGGCCGAGGCTTTCTTTGTCATCGGCTCCAACACCACCGAACAGCATCCGGTCTTTGGCACCATGCTGCGGCGAGCGGTGCGCTTCCGCGGCGCCAAGCTGATCGTCGCCGATCCGCGGCGCATCGATTTGACGGAATTTGCCACCCTGCACTTGCAGCAGCGCCCGGGAACCGATATCGCCCTGCTCAACGGGCTGATGCACATCATCTTGCAGAACGGCTGGGAAGACAAAGCCTTCGTCGCCAAGCGCACCGAAGGCTTTGAAGAATTCCGCGAAACCGTGATGCGCTACCCGCCGGACAAAGTGGCCGAAATCACCGGCGTGCCGCTGGAAAAACTCTATCAGGCTGCCGAGATCATGGCACAGAGCAAGCCGATGGCTGTCATGTGGGCCATGGGCATTACCCAGCACATCACCGGCGTGCGTAACGTGATGAGCCTGGCGAATTTGCAAATGCTGCTGGGCAACGTGGGGGTGCCGGGCGGCGGCGTCAACCCACTGCGCGGACAGAACAACGTTCAGGGCGCCTGCGATCTGGGCGGGTTGCCCAACGTCTATCCCGGATATCAAAACGTGACCATCCCGGCCCACAAGGAAAAATTCGAGGCTGCCTGGGGGGTGAAAGGCCTGAAGACCGAAGTCGGCATGACGCTGACCGAGATGGTGCCGGGCATTGAAACGGGCGCGATCCATGCCTTGTACATCATGGCGGAAGACCCGGCAGTTTCCGACCCGGACAGCGCGCACATCCGCCACAATTTGCAGCAGGTGGATTTTGTGGCTCTGCAAGAGATCTTCCCCTCGGAGACGGCAGCCTTCGCTGACGTGCTGCTGCCCGGGGCCTCCTTTGCCGAGAAGGACGGGACGTTTACGAACACCGAGCGGCGCATTCAGCGCGTGCGCCGGGCGATCCCGCCGCTGGGCGAATCGCGGCCCGATTGGGTCATCATCCGCGATCTGGCGCGCCGGTTGATGGCGCTGGACCCGGCGCGGTTCGATTGGCAGGCGCCGCACGTCGGCTGGGACTACAAGCACCCCTCTGAAGTGATGGACGAGTTGGCCGCCCTGACGCCGATTTATGCCGGCGTGCGTTACGAGCGCCTGGAGAAAGGCGAGCGGCTTCAATGGCCGGTTAAAGATGAGACCCACCCCGGTACCCCCATTTTGCACGTCGGCCAGTTTACCCGTGGCAAAGGGCGTTTCCACGCCATTGACCACCTGGAGCCGGCGGAAGGCCCGGACGAGGCGTATCCCTTCATCATGTCCACGGGGAGGGTGCTCTATCACTGGCACGGCGGCGAAATGACGCGCCGCGCAGAGGGGCTGGTGAAGGTGTACGACGAACCGTTGGCCGAGATCAACCCGGACGATGCCGCCCGTCTCCACCTAGACGAGGCCTCCCGCGTCCGCATCACCTCGCGCCGCGGCGCGATTGAAACGGCTGTTCTGATCACCGAGCGGGTCCCGCCGGGGATGGTGTACACCAATTTCCACTTCCCCCAGGCGGGGGCCAACGAACTCACCCAGGCCGTGCTCGATCCCCAGGCCAAAATCCCGGAGTACAAGGTGACAGCGGTGCGCGTCGAAAAGGTCGCCTGAGCGCTGCGCACAAAAAAAGCCCCGCAAGTCGCGGGGCTTTTTTGCCGTTTCGTGGAGATCAGGCTGCCGGGGCTGGCTTTTGCGCGTCGGCGATACCTTTTTCCACGTTCACGCGTGGTAACAAAATCAACCCCAAAATGAAGTAGATGATTAATGACAGAAGGCCGTAGCGCAGGCTGCCGAAGAATTGGTTAGCCAGCCCGAAGATCAGAGGGCCTGTCCAGGATGTGCCTTTTTCGCTGATTTCGTAAAAAGCAAAATATTCCGATTCCTTGTTTGGTGGGATCATCTGGGCGTACAGGCTGCGGCTGATGGCCTGCGAGCCGCCCAGCACGATAGCGATCACCGCGCCCAGAATGAAGAATTGGGTGACGCGCGAATCGCCGTAGAGGCCGAAGTAAGCGTAGATGACCACGCCGGCCCAGATCACCAGGCTGACCAGCACCGATTTCTTGGCGCCCATGCGTTCGGCCAGGCGGCCCCAGAGCAGCGCACCGAAGAAGGCCATGAACTGGATCATCAGGATCACGAGGATCAGCGTGTCTTGCTCAATCTCCAACCCGCCGCGCACCAGAGGGGCGGCGGCGAAGGTGGAAGCCACCGCGATCACCGTTTGGATGCCGTCGTTGTAAAGGAAGTAGGCCAGCAAAAACTTGAGCGTTTCGGGATAATGCCGGATTTCCTTGATGGTTTGTAGCAACTGCTTCCAGCCGACAGTCATATAGGTTTCACCAGGAGGCAGCTGTTTGGCTGGTCGGCGGGAACGCACCCAGGCCCAGGTGAAGAACGAAAAACCCAGCCACCAGACGCCGGCGGAAGCCAGGTTGATGCGCACCGCCAGGCCGGTGGGGACGCCCATCTTTTCGTGGAACATGAAGAAAATCAGGTTGAGCAGCAAAAGCAGCCCGCCGCCAGCGTAGCCCATCGCCCAGCCGAAAGACGACACCCGGTCGCGCTGGTCGGGCGTGGCGATATCTGGCAGGTAGGAATTGGAGAAGACGAAGGCGGCGCCGAAGGCCAGGTTGGCCAGCACAAAAAGCACGCCGCCCAGCCACCAGAGCGGTTCGGTGACGAAGAAGAGCGCGATGGTGGCCAGCGCACCGACGGTAGCGAAGAATTGCATCATCTGTTTGCGACGGTGCGAATAGTCGGCAATGGCGCCGATCAACGGCAGGAAAAGCACCTGACCGAGCACAGAGATGGAAACCATGTAAGGGAAAAAGGAATCGGGCGCAACCGGGATGCCGAAGAAGCGGGCCATCCCGTCGGGGGCGCTTTGGGCGGCGCGAGAGGCCAGGTCAGCCAGATAGGGGCCGAGGAAAACCGTCCCTACGGTCGTGCTAAAGGCCGAGTTGGCCCAGTCGTACATAGCCCAGCCAAAAATTTCCTTCTTGTCGTTGACCGGTGCGGGGGAAGTAAGGGGGTCTGCGGACACAATGCGCTCCTGTAAACGAGGGGATTGGAAAAGAAAAACAACGCCGACTGAACGGGCGTTCCCATGATATAATTGATTTTACCGAGTTTCCAGACAAAGACAAATCAAAAAATCATAAAATCTGCGGTTGTCAGAAACACACTTCGGGTATATAATCTTCATTTGCTGTCCGACGTGAGTCGGGCGGCTTTGTGCCGTTTATAGACGGATCATTTCACCAGGTCAGGAGAATCGAATGGCATCCTCTCTGCCCAGCAAGAACTATGCGCGCATTCAGCCGGCATTGGAAATCCCCAACCTCATTGAAGTGCAGCTGGCTTCCTTCAGGCAATTGAAAGAAGAACGGCTGGCGGAATTATTTGATGAAATTTCTCCCATTGAATCATACAACGGGGGGATGCGGCTCTATTTCCCTAGCAAGGATCCCATCTCCGAGCAATGGGGGCTGCGCTATTGGTTTGAGCCGCCGGCGCACACGGTTGAAGAATGCGTGGAGCGCGATTTAACCTATGCCAGCCCTTTGTACGTCTCGGTGCTGCTGACCGGGCCAGAGATTCCGGAGCCGATCCGGCAGGATATCTTCTTGGGCGATTTCCCCGAGATGACGGACAAAGGGACGTTTATCATTAATGGCACGGAGCGGGTGGTTGTTTCGCAGCTGATCCGCTCGCCTGGGGTGTATTTCGAGGCGCCGCTGGATCGCTCCACCGGTCGCCCGCTGGCGACGGCCAAGCTCATCCCCGATCGCGGCACCTGGATGGAATTCGAAACCCGCAAGAACGATTACCTGATCCTGAAATACAACCGCCGCCGCCGCGTCCCAATTACGATCTTCCTGCGAGCGCTGGCCGCCGTGGACGACGGGATGCCCGATTCCCCGATCAAGGAAGGTACGGACGAGGAGATCCTGGCGCTCTTCAAAGACGTGGACAACAACCCGGAGCGCATGTACATCCCGCTTACCATTCGCCAGGAGCCGGATTGGGACCTTTCGGACGGCAAAACCATTGCAGAAGCCGCCCTGATTGAGTTCTTCAAACGGATGCGCCCGGGCGATCCGGCGACGCTGGAGAACGCGCGCGAATTCCTCGAAGGGCAACTGTTCGATCAACGCCAGTACGACCTGGAGCGCGTGGGGCGCTACAAATTGAATCAGAAACTGGATGTGGAAATCCCCATCAGCCACCGCACGGTGACCAAGGCGGACATCGTCGCCCTGGTGCGGCACATGATCCAGCTGAACAACGGCGTCGTCCCGCCGGATGACATCGATCACCTGGGCAACCGTCGGGTGAAAACCGTGGGCGAGCTGATCCACAACAAGCTGCGCGTTGGCTTGCGGCGCATGGAGCGCGTCATCAAGGAACGCATGTCCATCCGCGACAAGGACGTCGTCACCCCGGTGACCCTGGTCAACATCCGCCCGCTGGTGGCTTCTCTGCGCGAATTCTTCGGCTCCAGCCAGCTCTCTCAATTTATGGATCAGACCAACCCGCTGGCAGAACTGCGCCACAAACGCACGCTTTCGGCGCTGGGCCCGGGCGGCCTGCGCCGCGAACGCGCCGGTTTCGATGTTCGCGATGTGCACCACTCGCACTATGGCCGCATTTGCCCAATCGAAACGCCGGAAGGCCCGAACATCGGCCTGATTGGCCGCCTGGCCTCCTTTGCGCGCGTCAACGACTTTGGCTTCATCGAGACGCCGTATCGCGTGGTTGTCAAGAGCATGAAGAGCGACGACCCCCGGCTGGAAGGCCGCGCCGCGCGGGAAGAGATCGTCGATCCAGAAAGCGGCCAGGTGCTGGTCGCCGCGGGCGAGCGGATCACGGCGGAGATGTTGCCCGCCCTGGCGAAGCTGGAGCAGGATATCCCCATCAAACCCTTCGTTTCGGAAGAGATCGTGTACCTTTCGGCGGATGCCGAAGACAAATACATCATTGCCCAGGCCAACGCCCGCCTCGATGAGAACGGCGAGTTCGTAGACAGCCGGCTGCCCTCGCGCTACCACTCCGGTTTCATCTTCTCCCGTCCCGAACAGCTGGATTACATGGACGTTGCGCCGCACCAGATCGTGGGCATCAGCGCGGCCTTGATCCCCTTCTTGGAGCATGATGACGCCAACCGCGCCCTGATGGGGTCGAACATGCAGGCGCAGGCCGTGCCTTTGCTGCGGCCGCAGGTGCCGCTGGTTTCAACCGGCATGGAATACTATGCCGCGATGGACTCCGGGCAGGTGGTCACCTCGGATGTGGAAGGCGAGGTCGTCTCGGTGACCGGCAGCCAAATCGTCATCCGAGACCTGGATGGCAATCTGCACACCTATCTGTTGCGCAAGTACCAGCGCTCCAACCAGAGCACCTGCATCGACCAGCGGCCGGCGGTGACCAAAGGCGACCTGGTGAAGCCGGGAGCTATCATCGCCGATTCCTCCTCCACCGACGGCGGCTTGCTGGCGCTGGGGCAGAATCCGGTGGTGGCCTTCCTTTCCTGGGAAGGCGGCAACTTTGAAGACGCGATCCTCATCTCTGAGCGGCTTGTGCAGGACGATTACTTTACCTCGATCCACATTGAGAAATACGAGGTGGAAGCG
>WGAD01000035.1 GCA_015489255.1 Anaerolineales bacterium
AGATGAAAGAGGCCTACGGCGGCGATGTGATCGTCGTCAGCATGGGCGATGAAAGCGCCAAAGAGGCGCTCAAGCACGCCCTGGCGATGGGCGCCAAAGAAGCCATCCTGATTCACGACCCGGCCCTGGCCGAGGCCGATACGCAGGCCACCGCCCGCGTGCTGGCCGCCGCTGTGCAAAAGATCGGCGAGGTCGATATGGTCTTCTTTGGCCGCCAGGCCATTGATGGCGATGCCGGCATCACCCCGGCGCAGACCGCCCGCGTGCTGGGCTACCCTATCCTCAGCCTGTGCGCCAGCGTAGAAGTGGACGGCGAGAATGTCACCGTTGAGCGCGCCATTGAAGAAGGCCGCCAAAAAGTGACTGCCAAACTGCCCGCAGTCTTCAGCGTGGTCAAAGACTTTGGCGAGCCGCGTTACCCGTCCTTCATGGGCATTCGCAAGGCCGCCCGTGCCAAAATTCCGGAGTGGACGCTGGCCGACCTGGGCATCGAGGCGCCGCAGCCGGTGGTCTCCTGGCCGGAATTGATGAACCCGCCCAAACGCGAAACCGCCGTCGAGATCATCACGGGCGACAGCCCGGCTGAGATTGCCGACAAACTGGCGGACAAGATCCTCGGGGAGAAGGTGCTATGAACATCTGGGTATATGTCGATCACTTCCAGGGCAAAGCCCTGCCGTCCTCCTGGGAGGCCATTGGCGCCGCCCGCAGCCTGGGCGCCGAAGTCAAAGCGCTGGTGTTGGGCGATCAGGTCGCCGACCTGGCGCAGGAAGCCATCGCCCACGGGGCGGATGAAGTTCTGCTGGCGCAAGATCCGGCGCTCAAAGATTACCGCCCGGAACCGTACGCCGCCACCCTGGCTAAAATGGCCGCCGAAGGCCCGCAGGCCATCTTCTTCCCTACCACCACCCGCGGGCGCGAACTGGCCGGCATGGTGGCCATGGACCTGAACACAGGCGTGCTGGTGGATGTCATCAGCCTGGAGGCTGAAGGCGACCAGCTGACCGCCGTCCGCCCGATTTACGCCGGCAAACTGCTGCAAAAGGTGGTTTGCCACGCCCGCCCGCAGATCATCACCCTGCGGGGACGCGCCTTCCCCAAACCGGAAGCCGACGCCTCCCGCAGCGGCGCGATCACCGAGGTGGAAGCCGTCACCGAGGCGCCCACCCAGGTGGAAGGCTACGAAGTGGCCGAAGAGGGCGTCAGCCTGACGGATGCCGGCGTCATTGTTTCGGGTGGACGTGGTACTTCCAACAACCCCGACCTTACGCCGCCGGACGGGATGAGCGATGAAGAAGCTGAGATCTGGCGCGCCCAACAGGGCTTCCGGCTGATCGGCGAATTGGCGGGCGTCCTGGGCGGCGCCGTCGGCGCCTCGCGCGCAGCAGTCGATGCCGGCTACATTCCCTATTCGCACCAGGTCGGCCAGACGGGCAAAGTCGTCAGCCCCGATCTGTACATCGCCTGCGGCATTTCTGGCGCCATCCAGCACCTGGCCGGGATGCGCAACAGCAAGATCATCGTTGCCATCAACAAAGACCCCGACGCCCCGATCTTCAAGGTCGCGCGTTATGGCGTCGTGGGCGATCTCTTCGAGATCGTCCCAGCCCTGACTGAGGCCTTCAAGAACAAACTGGGCAAATGACCCCGGGCTCAAATCTGACGTCACAAAAAAAGTCCCGCTGAAAGGCGGGACTTTTTGCCCAGAAAATCTGTGCCTTGCGGCCCTGACAACGACAACTTGTTATATAATAAGGTAACCTTTCTGGGAAACAATACGGCAGGAGCAGGCTACTCATGGCAAAAATTGCATTGCGCGTGTACCAACGGGAAATCGAAGCGCTGATCGATCAGGGCCGGGCTAACGAGGCGGTGGCTCATTGTATGCACATCCTCAAGGTCTTCCCCAAACACCTGGACACCTACCGGCTCTTGGGGCAGGCCTTCGTCGAACTCGGGCGCGCCGAAGACGCCGCCGACATTTTCAAGCGGCTTTTGCTGGCCGTACCCGATGACTTTACCGCCCATATCGGTATGGCCATTCTCTTCGATGAGCGCAACGATACCGATAGCGCCCTCTGGCACATGGAACGTGCCTTCGAAGTTCAGCCTGCCAACGCCTACGTGCAAAAAGAACTGCGCCGTTTGTACACCATTCAGCGTGGCAGCGAGCCGCCGAAAATCCGTATGACGCGCGGCGCCCTGGCGCGCATGTACATCAAAGGCGAACTCTACCAGCAGGGCATCGCCGAATTGCAATCCCTCCTGACCGAATTTCCCGAACGGTACGACTTGCAAGTTCTGCTGGCGATGGCCTGGTTCCAGGCCGGCCAAACGGTAGAAGCCGCTGAAGCCTGCGCCGCAGTGCTCAAACGCTACCCCTACTGCCTGGACGCCAACCGCATCATGACGGAGATCGCCAGCAGTGCGGTCGAGCGGGAAAAGACGCAATTTTACCGCCGCCGGGTGATCGAAATGGACCCCTACGCCGCGTTCGTCAAAGATTCCGTGTTCGACAGCGATCAGGTGCCCGATGCCGCGGTGGGCCTGGAGCGCCTGGAATACGAAGAAAGCATGGCGCCCGCGGCCTCCGACTGGCAGGGCGGCGTGGACCTGATCCAGGAGCAGGACGCTGGCTGGGCGCGCGCCCTGGATGGCGGACACGGCGCAGCGGCGCCGGACCCCGAACCTGAACCCGAACCGGCGGCAGAACCCCTGGCCGAAGAAGACATCCCCGATTTTCTCAAAGCGGCCGGCTGGCAGCCCTTCACCGGCGAAGGGACCGAAGAGCCGATCGATTTCGAAACCTCGGACGAGGAAGACGCAGCGGACGAAGCCTTGGCGGAAGCCCTGTCGCCGGCGGAGATGCCGGACTGGCTGAAGGAAGTCGCTCCCCAGGAGGTGTTGACCGGAGCGGCAGAGACGACCGAGGCAGAAGAAGACGAAGAAAACGTGGACGAATGGCTCAGCGGGTTGGCAGCGGCGGCGGGCGGCGCTCTACCGGGTGCGGTCAAGGCCGATGCAGAGCCAGAATCTCTGCCCGACTGGCTGCAAGAGGCGCAACCGGAAGCGACTGCACCGGCGGATGAACCGTTGCCGGACTGGTTGCAAGAATTGGGGGGTGAAGAGATCGCCGCCGAGGCGGAGGCGCCGGAACGGGCGCAGACTCCGGCGGCTGCCGAAGCGCCTCAGGCGGAAGAACCCGCCTCTGCGCCGCCGGTGGAGGAAGCCTTGCCGGACTGGCTGCAAGATGCGGAGGCCGCTGAACCGGCCACGGAAGCGGAACCGGCGGCAGCTGAACCCGAAACGGCGGCGGAGGCCGACCTGGGCGCGATGCCGGAGGATCCGGAAGCGGCGATGAAGTGGCTGGAAGCGCTGGCGGCGCGCCAGGGCGCGAAGGAAGAAGAACTGGTGCTCTCGACGGCGGAGGAACGAGCCGAGGCGGAGGCGCCGGAATGGGCGCAGGCCTCGGCGGCTGCCGAAGCGCCCCAGGCGGAAGAACCCGTCTCTGCGCCGCCGGTGGAGGAAGCCTTGCCCGAAGAAATGCCGGAGGACCCGGAGGAAGCCCGCAAATGGCTGGAGGCCGTCGCTGCCCTGGATGGCGGACTGGCTGCGCATGGGCCGGAAAAGGCGCCCGTCGAGGCGCCGCCGTCCGTGGATGAACCCCAGTCGTTGGCAGAAGACCTGCCGGCCTGGATTCAGGAAGCCGCTTCGTCCGCTGAGACTGAAACGGCGGACTGGCTGGATGATGCGAGGGTGAACGTCGGCGCTGGCGAGGAAAAGTCCGCGGAAGCGGAGGCCCTCCCCGATTGGCTGTCCGAGGCGGCCCCAGAAAAAGCAGCTGCCGAACCGGCGGAGAGCGCCGCCGAACCCCTGCCGGACTGGCTGCAAGGCGCGCAAGAGGCAGATAGCGGCACCACCGTCGCCACCTGGCTGGAAAACCTGGATGCGCCTGCCAAGAAAGAACCCGAAACCCTGCCGGAGATGGCGGCACAGGCGGAGCAGGCGGCGGAAGAAGCCATTGACGAAAGCTTGCAACCCGTCGAACCTGTGCGCCCAGAGGAATGGCGTCCACTGGAAGCGGCAGATACTGTCGAGCCGCCGCAGCGGCCCAAAGGAACGGGGCTGCTCTCGCGTCCATCCGGAGACGATGACTTCGACCCGCTCTTGCTCTCGGCGCAAACGGAATTGCAGCGTGGCAATCTGGATGCGGCCATGGACATCTACAACCGGTTGATCAAGAAAGGCCGTTTGCTGGACGAGGTGATCTTCGATTTGCGTGAAGCGCTCTACCGTTACCCGGTGGACGTCATCGTCTGGCAAACCCTGGGCGATGCCTACATGCGGGCCAACCGCCTGCAAGACGCCCTGGATGCCTACACCAAGGCCGAGGAACTCCTGCGTTGATGTGGTAAAATCTCCTCCCGGGACCCAGATTCCCGGGATTCTTTTTTTGGAGGCAAAACATAATGGAACGGACGTTTGTAATGGTGAAGCCGGATGGCGTGCAGCGCGGCCTGGTTGGTGAGGTGATTTCCCGCCTGGAGCGCCGTGGGCTGCGTCTGGTGGCGGCCAAGTTCATGTGGGTCAGCGAGGAACTGGCGGCTGCCCACTACGCGGCCCACGAGGGCAAGTCTTTTTACGATGGCCTGATCCAGTACATCACTTCCGGCCCGGTGATGGCTATGGTGTGGGAAGGGCCGAACGCCATTGCCGCCGTGCGGCAGACGATGGGTGCAACCCACCCCACGAAGGCCGACCCTGGCACCATTCGCCATGATTTTGCCCTGGAGATCGGACGCAACCTGACCCACGCCTCCGATACGGAGCCGGGCAGCGCGGAGAAGGAAATTCAATTGTGGTTCAAGCCGGAAGAACTGGTGGACTGGTCGCGCGAGATCGACCGCTGGCTGTTCGAGTGAAACCGACTGTCTGAGAAAAAAAGGCATCGCTCTGCGAGAACGATGCCTTTTTTATTGCATTTGCAATACAACCCGGCCTTTGGACCAAAGCTCTTCCAGGTTGTAGTAGGCGCGTTCGTGTGGCCCAAAGATATGCACGATGATGTCGCCGGCGTCGATCAGCACCCAGCCGAAATCTGGATCGCCTTCTATTCTGCTTTTGAGGCGCAACTCCTTGCGCAATCCATCTTTGACCGCCTCGGCCAGGGCCTGCAACATGCGGTTGCTGGTGCCGGTGCAGATGACGAAATAATCGGCGAAAGAAGCTACGCCGCGCACGTCCAGCAGGAGGATGTCTTCGCCTTTCTTCTCCTCCAGGAATTCGACAATCTTGTGGGCAATGTCCAGGGTTTCCAGTTTGCACCTCGCTTCAGGATTGGAGTTGGGGTTGGTAGAGGGGCGTGTACACCGGCCCGTGCCGGGTGAGAACGCTTTTGTAAATGGTGATGTGATCCACGCGGATGTCGCCGAGCGGCGGCAGAGAAAAGGTGTCCAGCTGGTGCGATAACGCCTGCGCCGTCTTCAGGGGGACGGGCTGGCGCAGCCGTCCCAGGGTCAGGTGGGGGTGGAAGGCGCGTTTGTCGGGCGCGTAGCCCAGCTGCCGGGCGGCGTGTTCCACGCTTTTTTGCAATGAGAACAGGGTTTGGGGGGCGCGCACGCCGAGCCACAGGACGCGGGGCCGCCGCCGGTTGGGGAAGACGCCCAGGCCCTCCAGGCGCATGAAAAAGGGCGGATGTCGCACGGCCTCTCGCGTCAGCAGATCGGCCAGCAGCTCCAGGTTGTGCGGCGAGACATCCCCCAGGAACTTCAGCGTCAGGTGTAGTTGCTCGGCTGCCACCCAGCGGACGCTTCCCAGGTCTGCCTGCGCGCGCAGCGGCGCGATGGTCTGGTAGAGCGATTCCTGCACGCGCGGCGGCAGCTCGATAGCGATGAAAGTGCGGATCGGCGGTGCGCTCATGTCTGGGCTTGCAAAGCTTGCTGGACGGCTTCTTGCAGTTCCAGGAAGCCGACCGGTTTGGTCAGGTAGATCAATGCCCCGGCTTGCAGACCCGCTTTGACATCGGCGGGCGTGCCTTTGGCCGAGACGATGACGACGGGCACTTTTTTCAGCCTGTTATCCTGGCGCATGGCCTTCAGCACGTCCAGGCCGGAGACATCGGGCATCATGATGTCCAGGATGACGACATCGGGCGGTGGTTCCTGGCGCACCAGAAGCAGGCCGTCGGCGCTGCTCGTCGCCAGGGATACGCGATAGCCGCTGACGCGCATCATCTCGGCGAAGAGCTCGGCGGCCTCTTTTTCATCTTCGATGATCAGCACATGTTTTTCATCGCTCATGGCTTTTACCATAGCACAAGAATGCCGCCCTGACAAGATTTCAGGCGGAAGAGGGCGTTTCCGGGGGCGGCTGGCTGCACAGGGCGCGGACCTTTTCCAGGGAGGCATGATCGCTGATGACGAGGAGCACATCGCCGGCCCGCAGGATCTCGGCGCCGTGGGGAATGATGGCGCCCGCGGGTCGTTCGATCGCCACGACCAGGCAGTTTTCTGGCCAGGGGATGGCGCGCATCGGCTGGCCGTCGCAGGCTGATCCGGCCAGCACGCGGACTTCGGTGGTGTCGAGGCCGGTCAGCTGGTTGATTTTGTTCCTGTTACCCTGGATCATGTGTTCGTCGCGGCGGGTGGCGCCGACCTCGTAGGCCCGGACGATGTCGTTGCGGCGGATGAGGCCGAGCAGCTGGCGGGGGTCGTCACGGGAGACGACGGGCAGGCGCGAGATGTCGCGCGGGGCCATGCGCCGCAGCGCCTGGCTGACAGTTTCGTCCGGGTATGCCACGATCGGCGCCCGCTCCATGATATCGGCCACGGTCAACCCTTGCAGGGAGCCGTAGCGGTTTTGTGCCTGGCGGTAGTCGCGCAGGGAGACAATGCCCTCCAGCCGTCCGTTCTCGTCCACCACCGGAAAGCCGTGCATACCGGTAGCGATGAAGCGGGTCACCAGGGCCTCGACCGGAGTTTCCGGGCGGACAGTTTGCGGCTGGGGAACCATGATCTCGGCCACGCGCACGCCCTCCAGGACGTCGATATCGCGCCCGCGCAAGAAGCGGATGCCGCGGCGGGCCAGCTTCAGGGTGTAGATCGATTCGGGGTGCAGGCGCGAGGCGACCAACATGCTGACGATGACTCCGGTCATCAGCGGCAGGATGATGCGGTAATCGTCGGTCATCTCGAAGACGATTAGGATGGCGGTGAAGGGGGCGCGGGCGGCGCCGGCAAAAACTGCCGCCATGCCCACCAGGGCGAAGGCGCCGGGCGCGATGCCCATGCCTGGGAAGGCGGTAGCCGCCAGATTGCCAAAGGCTCCGCCGAGGGCGGCGCCGGTGAAGAGGGCTGGCGCAAAGACGCCGCCGGAATTCCCCGAACCGAGGGTCAGGGAGGTGGCCAGGGGTTTGAGTGCCAGGAGCGCGATCAGCAGTCCCAGCGAAGCCTGCCCCACCAGCGCGTGTTCGATGGTGTCGAAACCGGCGCCCATGACGTGCGGGACGTTGGCGGCGATGAATTCGCCCAGCCGGGCTTCGGTGGGCAGGAAGACATCTCCCAGCAGCATGGGGTAGGCGTAGCCGAGCAACCCCAGCAACAAACCCCCGACGGCGGGCTTCAGATACTCCGGGGCGTGCCAGTTGTCGAACAGGTCTTCGGCGGCGTACAACATGCGGATAAAGGCAATGGCTACCAGGGCCGCCAAGACGCCGAGCAGGGCGTAGAGCAGCAGGTTGAAGGGGCTGCCCTGGGTGTATTCGGGGACGATGAAGGCCGGCGTATCGCCGAGGAAGATGCGCGAGATCACCGAGGCAGCGATGGCCGAAAGCACCACGTTACCCAGATCGCCCATGTGCAATTCGCCGAGGATGATTTCCAGGGAGAAGATGACGCCGGCGATAGGGGCGTTGAAGGTAGCGGCGATGCCTGCTGCTGCGCCGCAGGCAACGAGGTTGCGGATGCGGCGATCGGACATGTTGAGCCATTGCCCGACGGTGGAGCCGAGGGCGGCGCCGACCTGGACGATGGGGCCTTCACGACCTGCTGAGCCGCCGGTGCCGATGCAGACCGCCGAGGCGGCAATTTTGGCGACCACCACCCGCGGGCGGATGCGTCCGCCCCGCAGGGCGATGGCCTGCATCACTTCCGGCACGCCGTGCCCTTTGGCTTCGCTGGCGAAGAAAGAGATGATCGGGCCGGCGATCATCCCGCCCAGGGTGGGGATCAGGATCAACAGCCAGCGGTGGTTACCCAGCAGAGAGGGCAGCCCGGTGAAGGCTGCCCATTCGACCATGTCGATCAGCTGGATGAACAAAACGGCTCCCAGCCCGGTTCCCACGCCGATCAGCAGGGCGGTTAGCCAGAGCAAGTGAGCCTCGGGGAGGTAAAATTTTTCGTTGAAGTGCAGTTGTAAGGCGCGCATGATGTTTTTTATACCATATCCTCACAATCCGGGTGGCAGATTATGATTGAGCGGTACGGTTTGGAGTCGTTTGGCGGGGTTCGGGCACGGCGGCTTCCTTGGGGCCGTGGAACAATTGCTCCAGGGTTTCGCGGTCGTTGTCGTGTGAGATGACGGCTACCAGGTCGCCTGGCAGCAGGCGGGCGTTCCCGTGGGGGATGATGATGTTACCCTGGCGTTCGATGCTGGCAACCAGGCTGTATTCCGGCAGATTGATATCCTTCAACTTCTTGTGAGCCAGGGGGGAATGGCTGGCAACCACAAACTCGAAAACGCTCACGCCGCTGATCAGCCCCAGTTTGATTTGGTTGGCGCGGTGACGGGTCAATTTATAGCGTGAGAGCGCCATCTGGTACGCCTGGATGATGTCCATGCGGCTGAGCCAGCCGACGATGCGGGTCGGATCGTCGCGCAGAACAACGGGCATCCGCCCGATATCGTACATGCCCATGCGCTTGAGGGCCTGGTGGACGCTTTCATCCGGGTGGGCGACGATCAATTTGCGCGAGCAGAAATCTCGCACGGGGCGTTTGAGGTTTTCGGGGGAATCGTGAACGGCGTTTTCCAGGTCGGAGAGAGTGACCACCCCATACAACCGGCCATCGCTATCCACCACCGGCAGGCCGTGGGCGTGCGCGCGGTCGAAGAGCAGATGGATTTGTGCCAGGGGGGTATCCCAAGGGATGGTGAGCGGGGAGCGGTCCATGACTTCTTCCACGCTGAGGGCTTCCAGAATGTCAATGTCCTGGCCGCGGTGGATGTGCAGCCCGTCGCGTTGCAGGCTGGTTTCATAGACGGAGGTCGGATGCAACCAGCGCGAGGTCAGCAGGCTGACCGCCACGGCGAACATCAACGGCAGGATGATGCGGTAATCGTTGGTCATCTCGAATAGCAGCATGATGGCGGTCAGCGGGGCGTGGACGGTGCCCGCCAGCACCGCTGCCATGCCTACCAGGGCGAAGGCCGAAGGTTGGATGCCCAGCCCAGGGAAGAAGCGGGCGATGAGGGCGCCGTAAGCGCCGCCTAGCGCAGCTCCTAGGAAGAGCGAGGGGGCAAACACCCCGCCGATGAAACCGGCGGCCAGGCTGAGGGCCGTGAGCACAATTTTTAGCAGCAAAAGGGTCAACAACAGCCAGATGATCAGCTGTTCGCCGCGCAGGATCTCGGAGATGGTTTCGTAGCTGTCGCCGAAAATTTGCGGGAAGCGCATACCGGCCAGGCCGACCAGGCCGCCGATCAGGATGGGGCGCAGCCAGCGCGGCAGCAGGCTGCGGTGCATGGCATCGTGTGCCAGGTAGATGGCCTTGATGTAGGCGAAGGCCGTCAGCCCGGCCAGCAGACCCAGGCCGAGGTAGAAAATGAGTTCCAGGGGCGAACTGAAGGCGTAAGCCGGGATGGAGAAGGCGGGTGTGGCGCCGACCAGGGCCTGGGTCACAACTGAAGACAGCACCGCGCCGAAGAGCACCATGCCGATGGCGCCGGCGTGCAGGTGGCCGAGCAGCAATTCCAGACTGAAGAAAACGCCGGCGATGGGGGCATTGAAGGCGGCGGCGATGCCGGAGGCCGCGCCCATTGCCACCAGGGTGGGGAGGCGGCTTTCATCGACCCGCAGCTTGCGGGCGACAAAACTGCCCCAGTTGGCGCCGATCTGAACGCTGGGGTCTTCCGGGCCAACAGAAGCACCGAAGCCGATGGACAGGGCGGAGGTCAACACTTTGATAGGGGTGTGTTTGTAGGGCAGGCGGCCATTACCCAGCGCAATGGATACCATGATGCTGGAAACGCCGTGGTATTTTTCTGGACGCACCAGGTATTGTTGCAAAAGGCCGACGACGAGGCCGCCGATCAACGGCACGAGGAGGAGATTCCAGCTGCCGCCGGGCAGGGTCTCGCGCAACGGGCCGAAGGCGTAATGGTTGATGAGCGCAATGGCTTTTTTGAATCCGACCACCATCAGGCCGGTGCCGACGCCGATCACAAACACGCTGATGGTATCGTAAAGGCCGCTGCCCACATAAGGCAGGCGTTGTTGAAAGAAATCCAGATGAGACGAGGATTTGATGTTCATCGAATGGCAGGCTCCAGCGAAAGGATTGCAGCCCGCAAGCGGGCCGGCGCAAGCGGCAGTCTATTGTACTCCCGTTGTGCCGGTTGCGGGCGAGGGTTTTTCTCGGGGCAGGCCAACCCGGTGGATACGTTTTTTCTTCGAGCGCCACAACCCCGCCGACGGAGAGGGGTGCGCCGAGTTTCGTGCTATAGTGGAACGAAATTCTTATCGTTCAGCTGGACGCCATCCATTTGCCCGTCGGCACGCTGTGTTATCGCGGGCTGCGTAACGGAGACGAGGTTACCGTGTTGGGGCGGCACGGATGCGGCGGGCGGCATCGTGCCGGAGGTCGTCTTCCTCGGCGAGCGGGAAACGGTTCTGGCGTGGCAATGGCGAGCACCCGGGCCTGCTCCTGGCCGCCGGATTGCTGCTGGTCGTCGCTCCCCCGCTGACCTATTTCGTGACCTGGTTATTCATGGGGCGCGGGTGCGATCGCCTGCCGGGTCGTTGATGATCTCTGCTGTCCGATCGACGAGAAAGCGGTTGAGCCGGTCGCAGGCCGCTGTGTTCCTGAAGGCGCAGAATTCATCCCAGTTTTGAAAATGCTTGCCCGTCAGGCGGCGGCATTCAAACGCGCCGAATTCGGCGACGAACGCCTTGACCAGGCGCACCGCCTGGCGGAAGAACTCGGAATCCATGGCTTTGTAGATGTTCGCCAGTTTTTTTGGGTCCGTCTTTTTGGGATCGAGGGCGAATTTGAGACCCAGGGCCATCAGCGCGCCGGCCAGGGCGCCGCAGCCGCCGCCGCTGAGGCCGAGGCCGCCATCGAAGGCGGTGGCGATGCGCTCCAGGGTCTCATCGCCGACGCCGGTGCGGGTGCGGATTTCCCGCAGCACCTGGGGGGCGCAATCTTCCGCCAGGC
>WGAD01000036.1 GCA_015489255.1 Anaerolineales bacterium
GCGTAGAACTATCCGGAGATGTCACCTCCTGGACGCCCGCGCCGCCGTTGCAACCGGCACAATCCTATTCCTGGAGCATCGCCCCGCTCAGCGGCGGCACCCGGGGGCCGATGGCCGGCGCTTTCTATTTCTTCACCGGCCCGCGCTGCGCCGATCCCACGGCCATGACCGCCCCCTCCCTGCTCTGGCCGGAAGAAGGCGGCCTTTACGAACCAGCCTACGACAACGGCTTGTTGTGGGCCAACGCCAGCAGCTGCCAGCCGGACGGTTACCGCATCGATCTGGCCAGCGACCCATCCTTCCCCGACGAGGGGTTGAGCGGCGGGACGGGCAATCCAGCCACCCGCTGGGCGCCCGCCGACGATTTGAACGCCTGCCAGACGTACTACTGGCGGGTAGCCGGGGTGATGGACACGCCCACCGGCACCGTGCTCGGCCCCTACTCCGAGACGCGCAGTTTCATCGCCGCTGCCGACGGGGAAGATTGCACCGCCGGCGGCGATACCGGCATGCCGCCGTCCAATGCCATCCGCGGGCGCGTATGGCATGACTTGTGTTCGCTCACCGACTTGCCCCTGCCCGACCCTCCGCCGGAGGGCTGCGTTTCCACGCCAGACGGCAACGCCCGCGCCGACGGCATTCACCAGCGGGATGAACCCGGCATCGCCGGCGTCAGCGTTTCGCTTTACAACGCCGACTGCAGCGGCGCTCCGCTCGCCACCGCCCTGACCGATGACAACGGTATTTACGAGCTGATCGCCCCCGGCGCCGGCGATTATTGCGTTGCCATTGATGCGCTGGCGCCGCCCAACGACGCCCTGCTCCTGCCAGGCGGGTGGACCTACCCGGTCGTCGCAGCTGCCGGACGCATCACCCAGGCAGTGACGTTGTCCGCCAGCTCAGCCAGCGGGGCAGATTTCGGCTGGGATTATCAACGCCTGCCCGCGCCGCGAGAGGTCTGGTTCTATTTTGAATCCAATGCTTTTTGCCGTCAGGGGCCATCCACAGCCTATAAAGATGTCACCGCCATTCCAGCCGGTGAACTGCTGCCCGTGCTGGCCCGCAACCCCAACGAGGGCTGGTTCTTCATCGACTGGGCGCCCTACGATGCCCGTTGCTGGGTATCCGAAAGCACTGGTCGGGTCATCGGGCAATGGCAGGCGCTGGACATCTTCACCCCCATCCCCCTGCCCACGATTGCCCCGGCAGACGCCGAGGGGCCGCGCATCAGCGACGTGCGCGCGCTGAGCAATCGGCTATACCACAGCGGAACGACCTGCGGCAGCACCCTGCTCGAGGTCGGAGCGCGGCTCAACGATCCTGCCGGCATAGACGAGGACAACACCTTCCTGCGTTATCGTTTCGTCGGCGCTGGCGGTGCGGCCTCGGGATGGCGGCGCGTTGACGTTACGGACCGGGCGATGGGCGGACAGTTTGGTTTTTCCACGGATATTGCGGCTGCTGGCGGCGCCTACCTGGGCACAACCGATGGCCAACTGGAATATCAAGTCGTCGCCCAAGACGCATTGGGCAACCAAACCCTCAGCGCCGTGTACAGCTTGCCCGTGTATTACTGCAAAAAATAAAGTCCCCCCACAGAAAAAAGGCGCGCCGGCCAGGCGCGCCTTTGGCTACCCCCCGCTTGGGCACAATAACCGCCGCCAGAGCCAGCGCCAAAGCCACAACGCCGGCCAGGCGACCGCCGCCATCACCAGGGCGAACACCGGCAGCAAGACGCCACCCATCACCCAGGCGCGCACCATCATCCCCACGGTCGCCGCATAGAAAACGGCAACCGTCAAATCCAGGGTCAGCGACCAGGACATCGGGCGTTGCGGGTCCAGGAGCTGCATTCGAGCGGCCAGCAGCCACCAGGCCAGGGTAAAGGGCAGCCACGAGAGCGCCATGCGCCCAACAAAAGCCCACTGCAACTCGTTATGCGAGGCAAATCCGATCAGGGTGACGATGAGCAAGGTGAACGCATCACCGGCGATCAGCCAAAAACGTTTGCCCGCGCGCTTCATTGGGCCTCCTCCTGCGGTTCGTTTTTGACCTCCCGCAAGTGCGGGAAGAGCAAGACTTCGCGGATGGAATGTTTATCCGTCAAGATCATGGTCAGGCGATCGACGCCCATGCCAAAACCGCCGTTGGGCGGCATCCCGTACCGCATGGCGCGCAGGTAGTCTTCATCCAGCGGGTGGCGCTCATCATCGCCCTGGGCATATGTCCGCCCCATTTCCAGGAAACGAGCTTCCTGATCCAGCGGGTCGTTCAATTCCGTGAAGGCGTTGCACAATTCCATCCCGGCCACATAGCCTTCAAAACGCTCCACCGTCAAAGGGTCGTCCGGCTTGGCCTTGGCCAGGGGGGAAATATCCCGCGGATAATCGTAAAGAAAGGTCGGCTGGACGAGTGTCGGCTCCAAAAATTCGCTCACCATGTAATCGATCAATTTGCCGCGGGAAGCATTTTCCGGCGGATTCTTCCCCGCCGCCTTCAGGGCCTGATACAGCCCCTCGGCATGGGGATGGGCGGCGATGTCAATGCCGGTGACTTCCAGCAACCCCTGCCGCATCTGAATCCGCCGCCAGGGCGGGTTGAAGTCCAATTCCTGCCCCTGATACCCCACTGTACGCGTGCCCAGCACTTCATCGCAAACGTAGGCCACCATCTCCTCGGTGAGGGCCATCACCTGCTCGTAATCGGCATAGGCCCAATAAAACTCCAGCTGGGTGAACTCCGGATTATGTTTATACGAAACGCCTTCGTTGCGAAAATCGCGCCCGATTTCATACACTTTTTCCAAATTGCCCACCAGCAGCCGCTTGAGGTAGAGTTCAAAAGAAATGCGCAGGTACAATTCCTGCTTCAGCTGATTGTGGTACGTCTTAAAAGGTCGCGCCGCCGCGCCGCCGTAGATCGGCTGCAAAATGGGCGTCTCCACTTCCAGGAAGCCGCGCGCGTCCAGAAAATCGCGCAGCGCGCGGAGGATGCGCGCCCGCTTGCGGAAGACTTCGCGCGTCTCCGGATTGACGGCCAGATCCGCGTAACGCTGACGGGCGCGCAGTTCCGGGTCTTCCAGGGCGGCATGGCGCACCACCGTGCCATCGGGCAGGGTTTCGTCTTTGGCGGCGGGCAAGGGGGTGATGGCCTTCGCCAGCATTTTGAAATCCTGCACATGAACGGTGACCTCGCCCGTGCGCGTGCGGAACATCACCCCGCTGGCCTGGATGAAATCGCCCAGGTCGAAGAGTTTATTGAAAGCCTTCAGGCGTTCCTTGCCGACGTCGTTAGCGCGGAAAAAGAGTTGCACCCGGCCGTCGCCGTCTTCCATGTGGGCGAAAGTCACCCGCCCCATCGGGCGCATGGCGCGCAGCCGTCCAGCCACCGTCACTTTGATTTCCGGCAGTGGCCCCTCGGCAGCTTCAGCTTCTGCCGCTTCAAAAGCGGCAATGGCCTCGCGGCTGGTGTGGGTGCGCTCCGCGCGCGTGGGGTACGGCTCGAAACCCGCCTGGCGCAGGGCTTCCAGTTTTTCCAGACGAATTTTTTCCAGCGATGAAAGTTCAGTCATCCGGGTTCTCCTTCCGACGCCGAGCGCCGGTTATTCCACTTTGAGGATGCGGACGGTGTAGGTTTCGCCGCCCGGCACGCGCACCGTCACCCGATCGCCCTGACGGCGCCCCAGCAGGGCGCGCCCCAGCGGGGACTCGTTGGAGATCAGCCCCTGGGCCGGGTCGGCCTCCGCCGCGCCGACGATGCGGTAGCGCTCCGGCGGCAGGTCGGCCTCTTGAATGGTCACCCAGGCGCCAATTTGCACTTCTCCGGTCGGGCGGCTATCCTCATCGATGATCCGCGCCGAGGCCAGCAATAGCTCCAGCTCCTGGATGCGCCCCTCTACAAAAGCCTGTTCGTTTTTGGCCGCCTCGTACTCAGCGTTTTCTATCAATTCCTCGCCGTCCAACGCCTCGTGCAGGCGCTGGGCGATCTCCCGGCGTTTGACCGTGCGCAAATGCTCCAGTTCCGCCGAAAGTTTTTCGTAACCCTCACGGGTCAAAAATTGCGGTGTAATGGTCATTTCTCTTCCCTGCTATATGATAAATGGCATCTCTTGCGAGATGCCCGGTCTTTTTACGGGGGAGAAATATATCATAAATCGGAGGGAAGGGCAAGATTTCAGATCATCGCGCAGGCTGGTTGACAGGCAGCGTTTTTTCACCTAAAGTAAGGCCCAGGACGCCATCAGCCCTCCCCAAAAAGGAACGCACCATGGACAACTTGCCCGCCCTGCAAGCGCGCATCGCCGCCACACGGCAACAACGCGGTTTCGTCACCGCTCCTCTCAAGATCGGCCTTTTATTGATGGAAGAAGTGGGTGAAATTGCAGCCGAGTTGAAGCCTCTGTGGTCCGTCAATTACGATGCCTTCGCGCCGGAGCGTCTGGCCGACGAACTGGCGGATGTCTTCGTCTTGCTGTCTGCCCTGGCTTCGGCCTTTGACATCGACCTGCAAACCGCCGTGGAAGACAAATTTTTCACCCGAGACGCCCGCCGCAACTGGCGTTCTGCCGGCCGTCCACCGGAGGGATTCAAGGGCGATGATAAAGACTGATCTGCGGCGGATCGCCGGCCCAGGCGCGCAGCTCACGGCGCATGGCCTCCGGCGAACCAAACAGGGCCGCCATCTGGGAACGGTAGGCGGCTGCTGCCGCCAGCCAGTGGGAGACCTCCTCCTCCCTCAGCGGCAGGCGCAGCGCCGACATCCCTGCCGTGGCCGCCTCCAGAGAATCTGGATGCCGCAACGCATACGGCAGATCGGCATAATACCAGCATGGACGCGCGGCCTGTTCCGCCGCCTGCCGCACCAGACGGTGATCCACATGTCCGCCGACCGCCAACGGCGCTAACACCCGGACCTCGGCGGGCAGGGCCTCCAGGCGGCGGCGCAACCCGTCAACCAGCGGCGCATCTGCCGGTGCGGGCCTCGTAAACAGATCGGCGTACAACCATTCCCCCGCCGGCCCCTGCCGGTAGATGCAATCGGCCCAGGGGAGAAAGCGGACCTCGGCCCCCAGCCGCGAGAGCGCTTCCCGGTCCTCTTGCCGGCGGCGGATGACCATTTCGCGCGGCGCGGCAGAAGGCCAATCGCTGTGGACGGCGGCGGCCAGCGGAGAAAGGTCGTCTGCCTTTGGCAGCCCGGCCATCACCGTCCAAACGCGCACCACCTCCCCTCCGCGCCGCTGCGCGGCGATCCAGCCGCCGCAAGACAGTACGGCATCATCAAAATGCGGCGAAAGCACCACCCAGGTCATGCCGTCAGCGGGTCCTCATCCGGTTCGGCCAACAGATCGGCAGCCAGATCCAGCAAAGCGTCCGCCTCCTCGGCCTCGGCGGCCTGGCTTTGTAAATAC
>WGAD01000037.1 GCA_015489255.1 Anaerolineales bacterium
CGGTGGATGGGGTAGTAAGATTTCGATTCCACCGGGCCTTGTTCATCTACGGCGCGGCCCAGCACGTTGAAGATGCGCCCCAGGGTGCTTTCGCCCACCGGAACCATAATGGGGTTGCCCGTCGCGGTCACTTCCACGCCACGGCGCAGGCCGTCCGTTGTGTCCATAGCCACACAACGCACCCAGTTGTTGCCCAGATGTTTTTCCACTTCCAACACGAGGGGGGCTTCCCCTTCGCGTTCAATTTCCAACGCTTCGTAAATGTCGGGGAGGTGGCCTTCGGGGAATTCCACGTCCACCACGCTGCCCAGGATTTGAACCACACGGCCTTTCGCTTGAGCCATTCTTCTTGCCTCCAAAGAGAATTATTTCTGAGCCTGCGCCTTGGCCAGCGCTTCCGCGCCGCCGGCGATGTCCAGGATGTCGTTTGTAATCGCTTGCTGGCGCACCTTGTTGTATTCCAGTTGCAAGGCAGCGGCCAGTTCAATTGCGTTGTCGGTCGCGTTCCGCATGGCGACCATCCGCGCGGCGTGTTCGCTCGCCAGGGATTCGAGCACCGCCTGGTAAACCTGCAAAGCGGTAAAGCGGGGGATGATCTCGTCCAGCAGATGGCTGGCTTCCGGTTCGTAGGTGTAGGCGGCGGGTAACGTGCTCTTGTGGGCGGCGAAATCTTGCACGCGCCCCTCCCCGCCGTCCACTTCCAACGGCAGGAGTTTCTTCAAGGTGGGCACTTGCTTGACCATGTTGATGTAGTCGGTGTACACCAGGTAGACTTCATCCACCTCGCCTTGCAGGAACTCGTCTACTGCCAGGCGGCCAATGGCCGAAACATCGGCGAAGGAAGGGGCCGCCGGCAGGTTGCTGAATTCGGCGATGATGTTTTTGCCGCGCCGCGCCAGAATATCGCGCCCCTTGCGGCCCACCGTCAGGTAACGGACCGGGGCGGGATAGTCATCGAAACGCTTTTGCAAGAAGCGGATCAGGTTGGTGTTGTAGGCCCCGGCCAGGCCGCGATCGCCTGTGATCACCACCACCAGGGTGTTTTTGATCTCTTCGCGTGGTGTGAGCAAGGGGTGCATACTGGCACGCCCCGGCTGCTGCGAAAGGTGCTGCAACACCTGCCAGGCTTTGGTTGCGTAAGGCCGAGTGCCCAACACAGCCGCCACCGCCTTGCGCACCTTGCTGGCGCTGACCGCTTCCAGCGCGCGGGTCACCTGCGAGATGTTCTTCACGCTCCGAATGCGGAGCCGCATTTCTCGTGCTGTTGCCATAGGCTACTCTTTCATCGGTTCGGGTTGAATATCGGCATCAGGCACGGTTACTGCCAGGTCATCTTGAAGGTATCGAGGGCCTCGTGCAATTTCTGCTGGATCTCGTCGGTCAGCACTTTTTCTTCGCTGATGGCTTTGCGCACGTCAGGGTGCGAGGTGGCGATGTATTTGAGCAGGTCTTGCTCCCATTCACGCATGCGCTCGATGGGCACCTCGTCGGCGTAGCCGTTGGTGCCGGCAAAGATGACGATGATCTGATCTTCCACGTCCATCGGCTGATACTGCGGCTGCTTCAGGATTTCCTGCATCCGGCGACCACGGTTCAGCTGCATCTGGGTAGCTTTGTCCAGGTCGGACCCAAATTGAGCGAAAGCCGCCAGCTCGCGGTAGGCTGCCATGTCCAGGCGCAAGCGGCCAGCCACCTGCTTCATGGCTTTGGTTTGCGCCGAGCCGCCCACGCGGGAGACGGAAATACCGACGTTCACCGCCGGGCGGATACCGGCGTTGAAGAGGTTGCTTTCCAGGTAGATCTGGCCGTCCGTAATGGAGATGACGTTGGTGGGCACATAAGCGGAAACGTCGCCCAGCAGGGTTTCGATGATCGGCAGGGCCGTCAACGAGCCGCCGGTGCCTTTGACCCGCACGATCTTGTAATTTTCGGGGTTGTCCATGGCCTGCAAGGCTTTTTCGGCTTCTTCCTTGCCCAGCGGGCCGCCGTATGCCTTGCCATCCACCGCATCGCCCTTTTCGGCCTCGTCGCCGGAGAAGGTTTTTTCCACCACCACATATTCCGCCGCCAGGCGGGCCGCCCGTTCCAACAAGCGGGAGTGGAGATAGAAGACATCGCCCGGATAGGCCTCGCGGCCAGGCGGGCGGCGCAGCAAGAGCGAAACCTGGCGATATGCCCAGGCGTGCTTGGACAGGTCATCGTAAACGACCAGGGCGTCGCGCCCGGTCTCCATGAACTCTTCGCCGATGGCGCAACCGGCATAGGGGGCGATGTATTGCAACGCCGCCGGGTCGTCCGCGGAGGCTACCACAACGATGGTGTGTTCCATCGCGCCATACTTTTCC
>WGAD01000038.1 GCA_015489255.1 Anaerolineales bacterium
GGGAGAACCTGGCCGCTTTGCCCTTCTCCACGCAGGTCTTCTCCGCGGGCGGCGACATCGTCCGCGTGGAAGCGGCAGCGATCTGGTCGGCGATCCCGTGCGGATTTTGCCCCTGATTGCGGAATTGTTAAGATTTTGTTTGACGCAGTTCTCTTTTTGCAAGTATAATTTTTTCATCATGTGCCTGTCGTGAGCAGGTAATCAAGGAAAACTTATGGCATTACGAGGCAATTTACGCGATTTTACAGTTACCCAATTGCTCAACCTGGTGCATTTGGCGCGAAAAACCGGGATGCTGAGCATTCAGGGAACCAATGAACAGGCAGATATCTTCTTCCGCGAGGGAAAACTGGCGTATGCGCGCACGAACAAGGAAGATGATCACCTGGCTTATGTGCTGTATAAGACGAATGTGCTGAGCAAAGCGCAGTACAAGGCCATCGCCAGCCGCGCGCAGGGGATGTCGGACAAGGAGCTGGGGCTGTTGTTGATCAATGCCGGGTATGTGACGCAAGAAGTGATCATCAATAGTTTGCAGCAGTATTTCGCCGATATCATCCGTCGCCTGTTTACCTGGGCGGAGGGCTTGTTCAATTTTGAAAACGACGCCCGTCCACCCGCCGATCGCATTACCGTGCGGCTGGACCTGGAAAACATCATCATCGAGGGCGCCCGTCAGTTGCGCGAGATGGAACAATTGATGCAAGAAATCCCCAGTCTGGATATTGCGTTGAAATTTACCGACCGCCCAGGCACTAATCTACGCAACGTCAATCTGAGCGTGGAAGAATGGCGGGTGGTTTCTTACGTCAGCCCCAAAAATACCCTACGCCAGATCGCCCGCGCCGCCAATTTGAGCGACCTGGAGATCCGGCGAATTGTGTACGGTTTGTTGCAGGCCGGGCTGGTGGAAATGGTGCGGCCAGAGTTGACGCCGCGCACCCTGGATCGCAGCAAGATGTTCCCGGTGCAAGACAAGGGCGAACAACGAACGCTTGTCAACCGGTTGATCGATCGCATTCGGTCTCTGTAAAATCATTTATCTGGCGAGGATGTTCTTATGCAAACTGTAAAAATGGTGGTTACCGGCCCCTTTAGCGCGGGCAAGACACAATTTATCCAGTCGGTCAGTGAAATCGATGTGGTCGCTACCGAACGCAAGATCTCAAAGGCAGACGAGAAGGCCATCAAAAACGCGACCACGGTGGCGATGGACTTTGGCCGTATTACGGTGGATGACGACCTGGTCTTGTACCTTTTTGGCACGCCGGGGCAAAAGCGCTTCGATTTCATGTGGGAGATCCTGGCGGAGGGGATGCTCGGCTTCATCGTCATGGTAGACAGCACGCGCCCGGAAACGTTCCGCGAAGCGCGCACCATTTTGGAGACCTTCCGCGCCTATGCGCCCACGCCTTATGTGGTAGCGGCCAACAAGCAAGACATGCCAGATGCCTGGGACGTGGACGATATGCGCGTGGCCTTGCGCCTGGGACAGAACACCAAACTCTTGCCGTGCGTGGCAACCGACAAAGAATCCGTCAAACAGGTTTTGCTGGAGCTGCTGTACAGCATTCTGGAAGAGATGGAACGCTGAACCGCGAGAGACGGTGAATTGTGTCTTCCATTACCACTGATCAGGGCATTGTCCACTACGAAGTCTATGGACGTGGCCGCCCGGTGATTTTGCTGCATGGCTGGCTGGGCTCCTGGGGGCTTTGGCAGGAGACGATGGCCTACCTGGGGCGGTATTACCGCACCTATGCGCTTGACTTTTGGGGCTTTGGCGAATCGGGCAAGAAACGAGAGACCTACGCAGTGCAAGATTTCGTGGCCCTGGTCGATCAATTTATGGAAAATTTGGGCATCGCCCAGGCGCCGTTGGTCGGTCACAGCATGGGAGGGACGGTCAGCCTGTCGGTCGCTATCCAGTATCCGCGCCGGGTGAGCAAGGTGGTGGTCATCGGGTCGCCGATTCATGGCAGTTCGTTGGCCTGGCCGTTGATCTTGGCCGGCTATCGCCCGGTGGCTTATCTCCTCTTTCACATGATGGGTGCTTTTCGCCTGGGGATGCGCATCGCCTCCCCCGTCATCAGCAAAGACCCACGTTTTTCCGACATGATGGACCGCGATTTGAGCAGCACCACTCTGGAATCTTTCCTGCTCAGCATCGCTTCGTTGCGGCGCACCGATCTGCGCCCACTGTTGCCCTCGATCCAGATTCCGGTGATGGGTATGTATGGCGATCGGGATAACATCGTCCACCCGCGCCAATGGCAGCCCTTGCTGGAAGGTGTGCCCCATGCCCGCATTGAGCGTTTCCCCAATGCCGGGCACTTCATTATGTTGGATGAATCCAAAGCGTTCATCAGCAAATTGAAAGATTTTCTGGACAGCCCGGCCCTATGAACCTTGTCATCGTCCCCGCTTCCGCAGAAACGTTGTTGCAACTGGCATGGGAAGAATTGATGGGGGAAACCGACTTTTCGGCCAAAAGAGAAAACGCCCATGAGGCGTTTTCTTTTAACGCGCTGGCAGTTCGCCTGGAGGCCTGGCGCCGGGACTATGGCCTGCTGGCCGGCGACGGGCTGGCCCTCTTGCTGGGACGCGCTTTCTGGCGCCACTGGCTGCGGCTGCACCCGACGGCGGACGACCTGCGCAGCCTGTCTTTCCGCCTGCTGCCGCAGACCGAACGCCAACAGGCGGCCCTGAAAACCTTCGCCGATTTCATCCAGCAATGGACTTCGCGCCCGTGCCGCCTGCGCCGTGCGGCAGATGGGGAAATTCGCTGGGAAATGGACGGCCTGCTCGAGGAGGGCTTTTTTTGGTCGGGAGCGTTGATGGCATTGACGGCCTGGGTATCTGGTGATAAGGTTTACCCGACACGTTTCGATTTTTCGGCGGACGCACCTGCCCTGATCATCGCCGCACAACCGCTGTGAGAGAACGCTTATGTTGAAAATCGTTTTGCACGCCCCTCGCCAACTGCCGCCTTTCAACGAA
>WGAD01000039.1 GCA_015489255.1 Anaerolineales bacterium
CACCTGTTACCAATTCCAGCCGGTGGAAGAGAGCCTGCGCCCGGCCCGCACCGTCTATACCGGCAACTTCGCCACCACCACCGAGGGCCTGGTCCATTTCATTCCTTTTGCCGATCTGGGTCTGCGCATGGCCGGGCCGGTGCTCGGGCGGCTGCTCCAGGCGCAGCTGGGGGCGGCGTTTGCCGAAGCGCCCCTGCCGCTCCTCCACCGGCGCACCGAGGCCGGGCTGGGGCGCTCGGAATACCGCCGCGGGGTGGCGCGCCAGGCCGAAACCGTGGAGCTGGCCGAGGAGTTCGAACGCCAGTTCTATGGCGACCTGATGCTCTTCAGCATGGAAAAGCTGGTGGCCCGAGGCTATCCGGACGAGATCCCCGACGCCGCAAGCCTCCAGGCCGTGCTCGAAGAGACCGCCGCCATGCTCGAAGCGCGCTACCGGGAGCGCCAGCAACGCCTGGCCGGCGGCCTGGCCGCCCTGCGCCGGCTGCTGGGTGATTCTGACCGCTGGTGGAATCAGGATCCCCGCGCCGCCGACGCCCGCGCAGCGCTACAGCGCTTTCTGCACAACATGGAGCACAACTTCGGTCCCGAATCACCGGCCCTGGCCCGGCTGGCCGACCCCGAGCGCCGCGCCCGCTGGCTGGAAAAGATGGTGGCGGCGCTGGCCGAACATCCCAGCCTGGCCGGGTACTGGGCCGAGGCGTTGGCTGTCCTGTAACGGGATGTTGAAAAAGCCCTTCACTGTGCTTTTTCGACCGTGGAAGCGGAAAATGCGGTTTTCCACTTCCTATGTTTTCAATGGCTTATAGCCAGTAAAAATGGCGGCACGTCCTTGTGCTGTGCATAGGCTGCCGAAAAACGTGATTTTTCAACGGCCTGTCAGATCAGGATCAGGGAAGAGGCATGTCATTCCAGTTTCGTACAACATGATAACTGGCCGGGTCTTCGTGCAACTCGGCAATGGCCTCAAAATGGGCTTTTCCACAAGCAATTTTTGCGCCCTCTTTGTGTCTTAGATCGTTCAAGTACACAGACCCTTTGGTTTCAATCACGAAATAAAGTCTTTCGCCCTTTTCGGTATCCACCAGAACTGCCCAATCCGGATTGTAGCTGCCAAGCGGTGTCGGCACCTTGAACCAGCCCGGCAGTTTGGCGTAGAGCTTGACAGAATCGAAATTTTCCATCTGCTCGGCAAATTTCCGTTCAGTATCCGAGTCATACACAACACGCTCATACACCGATTTGCGTGTGTTCTCCAGCATGTTCTTCAAATACCCGAAGAGCTCGTTCTGTTCAAACAGCTCCTGGGCATAGTAATCACCCAATCGCTCGTATTTGATCCCATTTACCAACGCCAGCTGCTTGGTTTTGTTGATCACTTCCGCAGCCAGATCGATGAAGGCTTGCGGGTTTCGCCTGAAATCGCCCAAGCGACCGCTTTCCCGGACAATTCTCAACAGACTGCGGCGGGTCAGCTGGGTGCGATCCTGGAGTTCGGTGAGCAGGTCCGGCAATTCGATATCCTGTTCGTCTAGGGTGATAGTCGCAGCACCATCTTTTTCTTCTGCCTCTACGCCTGCCTTGCCAATGGCGATATCCGCCTTGCGCCATTGCAGACGGGTCTTGCTGATGGGGGGCGCCTTCTGGATGGCCTGAATACAGTCGTCGATCAACTTGTCATTGTCGAAAGCGACACGGTAGGTCGTCTTGTGTTTGATACGATCCCAAAGTGCCTTGAAATCCTCACTCAGGAAAACTTCCTTGCGCAGTTTGACCGGCCGACGTTCATCGGCATTCTTGACTTCCAGGCGGCCCGCCGCTTTCTTGAGAATGGCCGTAATGGCTTCCCGGTGCGGTTCGAATTCCTCGGGCAATGCCAAGGTTCCCTCCTTGAGGGCGCTGCGCAAGCTATCCTGTACCCGCTCATTGTTGTCGAGATAACCCTCCTTTCTAAGAAACGCCCACAATCTCTCAGACTGCTCGGCCCCCAACGGCTGTTCACTGCCATCGGGTTGGCTGATTGGGATGGCGGCAAACTGGTGCTTTTCCACCACGCCAAAACGGATACCCGTATCCTGCTCGATTTCCTGCTGTAGGTTGCGTGCGAAATCTTCATAGCTCTCGTTGGCGATGACGGTCAGCGTGTTGACCTCGAAGCCATGGACCCGACGGCCCGATTGGTCTACACATAGACGCAATCCGCGACCGATAGACTGACGGCGCTCCCGCTCGGTGCGAATATCCCGGAGTGTGCATATCTGGAATACATTGGGGTTGTCCCAGCCTTCGCGGAGGGCCGAGTGGGAGAAGATGAACTTCAGCGGCTCGTTCAACGACAGCAGTTTCTCCTTGTCGCGCATGATGAGGTTGTAGGTGTCCTCATCCGCTTTGCTGTTGCCCCTCGTATCCTTGAACATTTCTATAGACTTTCCGGCCACCCTTTTCTTGTCGATGGAGAAATAGCCATTGTGGACCGAATTCTCTGAATAATCGAAGTCGATTTCATGAAACAACGACTGGTACCTTGGCTGCTTCATCGCCCGTTCATATTCTTCCTCGAAGATTGCCGCGTACTCCCCCTTGATAGGGTTTCCCTGTCTCTTATACACATCTCCG
>WGAD01000040.1 GCA_015489255.1 Anaerolineales bacterium
CTTCCACCCCGTTCCGCACCACCTTGCGGGCAAAAGGATTGCCACGGTTGGCCGTGCCCAGGATAGTACCGCCGCGCGGCAAAATGCCCCGCACCTCCTTCAGCCCCAAAGGGATAATGCCGGTTTCCGGCTCCAAAAAACCGTCGTAGCCATCGCGCGCGCCCCACACTTCCAGCCCATACTGCAGCACCGCCGATTTCACCACCGCACGAATCACGGCGTTTAACCCCGGCGCATCGCCGCCCCCGGTCAACACAACCAGACGTTTCATTTCTGTCTCCTCTCTACCACGGGCGTCCCGCTTCAGGGAACGCCAAAGACAAATTGCCACTGGCCGCCGTCCTCTTCCAGGCGGCTGTAAATGCCAATCAATTCGAACCAGGTTTGCCCGGGTTTTAACGCGATCCGCTCGCCGCTCTCTGCGGCAAAGAATTGCAACGGGCGGTGCGTATCGGGCCGCCGCCATTCAATGGCGTATCCCTGCCCGTCGCGGAACAGATACCCCGCGCCAGAGCCAACCAGTTGAATGTCCATGATTTCAGGCGTCACCGAATAGTATTCGTAGGGGACGAGCAACACCAGCACGTTCTCCGCGCCGATGACCTCCCCGGTCAGGCGGTCTGTCAAGAGCGCATACGTTTCATCCGGCACACGGGCTTCCACCGTGTCCACCCAGCGCAGATACCGTCCATCGGCGGCCTCGTATTGCCAGCGGTTGTAGATGGAAAGCGAATAGTGGACGCGGACTTCCTCCGCCGGCTGCCCTCCTGGCGGCGTTTGCACGGAAAAGAGCATCCCGCTCAAATTGGGGCGTTGGTTGGGGATGCCGTTGGCGTCGGCGTAGCGCGTCAATTCGCGGGTGTCGGCCACCAGGTGGTTGGCCCCGTTCGGCTCGTAACGGCACATCCCCGGGCAGCCAACCGTCCATTCCAGCAGCAGGCGATCGGCAAATTCTGCGCTATACAATCGCTGGCGCACCCGATAGTCCGCACTGCCAAAGGCGAACAGCCCCTGATACATGCGAATTAAATGGGCGTCTACGAAGCGGCCAGAACGAATGGGGCCGGCGATTTCCGCATCCTGACCGTAAAAGATGGCAGCAAAACGGGTGGAGCCGTATTCCGTGTAATATTCAAAGACCAGATCCGCGCGCGAAAGCCCCCATTGCGGGCGCACGTTGCGCGGCATGTTGGAAATCTTGACGATGACCGGACGCCGCTCCAGCAGGGACGGATCGTCAACGGGCAAACCGGTCAGCGGATTAACGCCGGGCGGGTAGGTCTCCGGACCGACGGGTGCCGGCAGGGGCGTCGGCGTCGGCTCGGCGGTTGCAGTGGGCGATGCGACGGCGACCGCCGCCGCCGGTGTGGGCGTATCCTGAGGCACAAAGGGCGTGCTGGAGGGGATGGGGGTTTCCGTCGGCTCGGCAGCGGGCGATGCAGGCGCACAAGCCGCCAGCAGTAACAAGGCAAAGACAAACATTCGGCGCATGGTTTCCCTTTCCTCTCGGTAAAATCGGGCGACCGGCCCGAAGCCGGACGCTGATGCCTTTATCATACTCCAACTTGCCGCCAGCGGGAGAACCTTCTATAATCGTGACATGAAGAACGCTCTGCGCTGGCTCGTTGTGCTTGCATCGCTGCTCGTCCTGGCCCTGTGGCTGCAATTTGCGCCGCCGGGGTTGTGGGGCAAGGCAGACGCCATCGGTTATGCCGTCTGCCACCAGATCGAGGCCCGCTCCTTCCACCTGGGAGAACGCGCCCTGCCGCTTTGCGCTCGTTGCAGCGGCATGTACCTGGGCGCCATGCTGGGGCTGGCCTACCAGGCCTGGGTCTCGCCGCGCCATGAACGCTTCCCGGGCTGGCGGCAGGCCTGGCCTTTTCTGCTCGTCTTCCTGGCTTTCGCCGTCGATGGCAGCAATTCTTACCTTTACTTGCTGAAGACCCGTTTGCAGGCCAGGATTTCTTTGCCCAACCTCTACACGCCAAACAACACCCTGCGCCTGTTTACCGGCAGCGGAATGGGACTGGCGGCTGCAGCCTTCCTTTACCCGGCCTTCAACCAGGTGTTTTGGCGCACCCCCCGCCCCCAACCAGCGCTCAACGGGCGACAGGTCACTTTCCTTTTTGGCCTGACCTTCCTCGCAGACTTGCTGATCCTCAGCGAGCGCCCTTTTATCCTCTGGCCGCTAGCCGTGATCAGCACCCTGGGCGTGCTGGTGATGCTGACGATGATTTACGCCGCCGCCTGGACGATGGTTTTTCGCCAGGAAAACACCTACGCCAGCTTGCGCGCTGCCTGGCTGCCTTTGCTGGCCGGTTTGACCCTGGCTTTGCTGCAAATTTACGCGCTGGATGCCCTGCGCCTGTGGCTGACCGGCACCTGGGATTCTTTCATCCTTTGACCTGACAGGAGCTGACCATGGATCTGTTCACCGGTACGCTTTCCGCCTTTGGCCTTTCGGCCAGCGCCGGGCTCAATGCCTACATCCCCTTGCTGGCTGTTGCCCTCCTCAGCCGTTATACCGATTGGATTCAGCTCTCCTCCCCGTGGGACACCCTGGCCAGCTGGCCGATCATCTCCCTGCTACTCGTCCTTTCGTTGATCGAATTCTTCGCCGACAAGGCGCCCGCCATCAACCACTTGAACGATGCCGTGCAAACCCTCGTCCGCCCAGTCGCCGGTGCGATCGTTTTCGCCGCCAGCGCCGGGGTCATCACCGACCTTCACCCCGCGCTGGCGCTGGGCGCCGGCTTGCTGATCGCCGGCAGCGTCCACGCCACAAAAACGCTGGCCGTCCGCCCAGCCGTCACCGCCACCACCGGCGGGCTGGGGAACACCCCCGTCAGCCTGGCGGAAGACGTCATCTCCACCACCCTTTCCCTGCTGGCAGTGCTGGCGCCTTTGCTCCTCGGCCTGGCGCTGGCGGTGCTGATTTCTTGGGTCATCCTGCGCAAACTGCGCTCCGAAGCCCCACCTACCTAGCCCTTTGCACAAGGAGAAAAAGCCATGACAACTTTCCCCCAATCTCCCGATCCCGTACCGGCAGACCCGGTGCCGCCGCTGAACCCCTCGCAGGAAAAAAGCAACACCGGTAAAACCGTGCTCATTGCCGTCGGCTTGCTGGCGATTGGCTGCCTGTGCTTTGCCTGCGGCATCGTCTTTGGCATCTGGGCCTGGGAAACCGGCGATTCCTGGTTTGCCGCTGTGCCCCCTGTGCTCAGCCTTTTATAAGCCGCCAAAGGCCTCTCGTTTGATCGCTGCAAAGCGGCGTTGCACCTCGCGCAACGCCGCTTTTGCTTGGGAACGGTCGGCAGCATCCAGCGGCAGGGTAGCGAATTCCTCTTCATCCAACACGTGCATCTCGCCATCCGGTGAGACCCAAACATCCAGCGCCAGGTCCACATAAGCCAGTCCCGCCGAGGTCCAGAAGGCCGGTTTTCCAATGTTGACGTAATACCCCTTCAAAGCGTGAGAGTTCTGGTGGTAAATGGCAAAGAGGTTGTACCAGCGGTGGGAGAAAAAGGCCTCCAGCGAACGGTCGCCGCGGCGGATCGGTGTGCCGCAGATTTCTGTGTCCAAGTCAAAAAACGCTTCCAGCAGCCAGGAGTGGGGCGTTGTGCGCAGCACGCGCGCCCGGTAGCGCCATTGCTCCCGCCCGTGGACGTCCAGTTTGCGCACCCAGACAGGATCATCCATCTGCCGCTCCTTGCGGAAAACAATACACCCGCGCAAAAGACAGGCCGCACACCGCGCCCAGGGGCTGCGGCTGCGGCACAATGGCTTCCACGTCGTTATCCAGGCGAAGATGATACCCCCGCCCGGGGATGAAACGGCAAGACGCCACCCGGCCAACCACCCGGTTTTCCTCACCACCGAGCTGCGCCTGCTCGCGCCGCAATAAAAGCATGGAAGTGGGGCAGTCTGACGGCAC
This sequence comes from Anaerolineales bacterium, assembly GCA_015489255.1. Classification (GTDB taxonomy): domain Bacteria; phylum Chloroflexota; class Anaerolineae; order Anaerolineales; family Villigracilaceae; genus S143-42. The sequence goes on from WGAD01000040.1 coordinate 3,935, forward strand.
ACGAAAACGCCCCAGGGGCGTAACCACCCACCCCGCACCATCCGGGCGGCCCTTCACCACCGTCCCCAGCCCCAAAAAGCGCGCCACCCAGGGCGTGCGTGGGCGTTGCACCAGGTCTTCCGGGCGACCTTGCTGCACGATGCGCCCCTCGTGCAGCAAAATGACCCGTTGGGCCAGGGCGAAGGCTTCCTCGTAATCGTGCGTCACGTAGAGCGCCGGTTTGCGCTGCCGCCGCAAAAAGCCTTGCAGAAAATCCAGCAAGTGGGCGCGCAGGTTGTAATCCAGTGCGCCAAGCGGTTCATCGAACATCAGCAGGCGCGGCCTGGCGGCTAGCGTCCGCGCCAGGGCGACCCGCTGCTGTTCACCGCCGGAGAGATCGGTCACCCGGCGGTCGGCTTTGTCTTCCATATCCACCTGGCGCAACAGATCGCGCCCCAGGGCTTGTGCTGCGTTCCGTGCCACGTTTTGCCAGCGCAAAGCATAGGTGACGTTTTCCAACACGGAAAGGTGCGGGAAGAGCGCGTAATCTTGAAAGACCAGGCCAAAGCGGCGCCGGTGCACCGGCACGGTTGCCAGATCGCGCCCATCCCAGGTGATGCGCCCGGCATCTGGGCGCTCCAGGCCAGCAATTAACCGCAAAATGGTCGATTTGCCACTGCCCGAAGGCCCCAGCAAACATACCGTCTCTGCGGCGGCAACCCGAAAACCAATACCACGCAACAAGGGGCGGCCAGCAAAAGATTTGAACAGGTTTTCCACGGCCAGCATCGTCAGAATTCTCCTTGTCCGGGCAGGCGCAGTCGCTCCAGCGTGGCAATGCCTGCCGCGGTAATAAGCATGAGAAGGGTCGCCATCGCCATGGCCTGCCCGTAATTCAGCCCCCCGGGTTGAGAAAGAAAGCGATACACCGCCAGCGGGAGGGTCGGGTATTCTGGCCGGGCCAACAAGGCTGTGGCGCCAAACTCGCCCAGCGACAGGGTGAACGCAAACACGGCTGCTGCCAGCGTAGCGCGCGAGAGGATCGGCCAATCTACCGTGCGCCAGACCTGCCAGGGAGAGGCGCCCAGCACCGCAGCCGCTTCGCGCAACCGGCGTGGAATGGCTGCCAAAGCCGGCGTCAGCTGCCGGATGACGAACGGCAGGGCAATGGTCGTGTGCGCCAGTGGCAGCAGCCAGCGGCTGGAAATCAACGCCAACGGCGGACGGCCAAAGGTGAGGATATACCCCAACCCCAAAGTCACCGCCGAAGCGCCTAACGGCAACATCAGCCAGGGGTCGAGGGCTTTCTCCAGCCGCCCCGGATGGGCCAAAGCCCAGGCCGCCGGAAACCCCAGCGCCAGCGAAAGCGCCACCGTCGCCCCGGCGTAAGTCAGGGAATTTTTCACCGCCTCTACCGGCGGGACGTAAAACAAAGAACCCCGCCGATTGACAAACAACTCGCGGTAATAATCCAGCGTCAGGCCATAGGTCACATCTCCCCGTTGTCCGCGGTCGGCTTCCACGCGCACCACGGAACGCAACGGCAAGGCCAGCAAGGGCAGGCTAAAAAACAGCCAGAGGAAGAGTGTCAGGCCGCCGACCCAAATCTTTTGGCGCAGCCCTTGCGGTCGGCGGCGGCGTGTCTCCGCCGATGCCGGCATCACCTGCGCCTGGCGCCCGGCCAGGCGCGTATACAGCAGAGAGACGAGGAACGTGCACCCCAGTTGCACCAGGGAAAGCAAGGCCGCCAACGGCAAGTTGAGCAAGTGCATGGCCTGAATGTAAATTTCCACTTCCAGCGTAGCGTATTGCGTTCCCCCGAGAAGAAGAACCACGCCAAAACTGGTGAAATCGAA
>WGAD01000041.1 GCA_015489255.1 Anaerolineales bacterium
GATAATGAACAGCCCGTGATTATAACGCAAGAGGGCGAAATCGGTCAAACCGAGTTCGCCGGCGCTCCAAAAAGGCAACCAGTGGTGCAAGCGACAGATGGGCAGCTTCTCACACGAGGACACAGGGTGCAGAGGCGGGAGAGATACGGTATCCCCAGGAAAGGAACTCAATGCGTGCCCCACGCGCTGCCCAATGTGATAGGCCGCCGGCGCATCGGTTTATGCGCCGCGCAAATTGCGTTTCATTTGCTGGCGTAAAGCCAGCTGATAAATTTTCTCCAGGCGCGCCGCCACCTGCGCCGCTTCGGGATCGGTGGTGTTTTGCTGCACCTGGTTCAGCAGCCCTATCAGCAGCTGCAAGAAATCCTCGGTGACCTCGGCAGCGTGTTCTTCCAGTTCCCGTTGAATGGCGGCTTCGTCGGGCTGTGAGAGCAGCTTTTCGATTAAGGCGTATTCCGGCGGCGGAGCGCTGGCCGCCTGCAAAACCCCAACGACCTGTTCCAGTTTTTTCAACCGTTCCCGGTCGCCTTTTTGCGCAGCCTCCTGAATCATCTCGTTTAAGGCCTGAATGGTGACCTCATTGAAAGCCGGCAGGTTGGCGCGCACAGCCTGGCTGAGATCCGGTTGAGACAGGAGTTCCTCCAGGAACTTCCGCGCGGATTCCATTTGCTCCTTCAATCCGGCGTCCACCTCGGCAGTGTAGGCCAGGAGCTTTTCCCGCAGGGCTTCCAGGCTTGCGCGTTCTTCTCCCTGGGCGGCTTCAATTTGCTCGGAAAGCTGCTGGAAGAAGATGTAATCGAACCCGGGACGCGCCAGCGAGACGAGCGCCTGCAGGCGTTCATCGGAGGGGGCCTGCCGGACGATTTCCATCAGTTTTTCCCGCGTCAGCCCTCCCTCTCCGGCCTGTTGCAGGCTCTGGGCGGCAGCCTCTACTTCTTTCATCTGCGTTTGCAGCGTTTTTCCGTAGGTGCTGTGTTCCATCAGTTCGGCCTGCAAGGCGTTCAGGGCTTGCGCCAGGTCTTGCTGGTTGGAGACGAGGGCGTTTTGAAACAGCTGCGCCAAAAGAGAAAAGAACGCTTCGTCCAGGTTTGCATCATTCTGGCGGATGATCTCGGCGCGGACATCTGCGCTTCGCGTGGAAAGCAGCCTTTCTATCAGATGCAGCCGTTCTTGCTGCTCGCGCACCATTTCCGGCGAAATGCCATCGGCTTGCAAAATGTGTTCCACCAGGCTTTTCAGCGAAAGGAAGTTCTTCGGCTGCAACAAGTAGGCTTTGCGTTTTTCCATCGGCAGCCGCTCGACCACTTTGTTGATCAACGGGCCAACCAGTTTTTCCTGTTCGTTGGCCGGCAGCCCCAGTTCTGCCGGGAAATACGTCAGCAGCAGTTCTTTGTCAGCATCATGATAGACAATCGGCGTCGCCAGCGGCCCCTGGTAGCCGCAATACGGGCATTGGGCGACGTTCACCTGCCCGCTGAGGAAACGTTGTTTGGCTTCCGGATCGGCGGTGACGTCAAAAAGTTGTTCGACTTCAGCGGTGATCATCTGCCGACAATTGGGGCAGGAAATTTGCGTTTGAGCCATGGATATCTTTCTCCACTTCTGGGAATAGGTTAGCGAACGACCGCGGCCCTATTGTACTCCAAAAAACGTCGCCGTTCAGCAGGAGCACGCCCAGAATGGGATTGCCCGGAGCTGTGGAGACCACGGGGGAAACACCGCGTTCCCTGTATCTTTGCTTGTGCCAAAATGTGCATTTCCTCCCTCAGCCAGGGAGCTGCGCCATCCGCTGCTGCGGCAGCGAGAAACAGACGCGCGCTCCCTCGGTCGTCTTCGGATCGGCCCAGATGCGCCCGCCGTGCGCTTCCACAATGGCTCGTGCCAGGTAAAGCCCCAGGCCGGCCCCTTTCGTCTTGCGGATGGCCTGCTCGGCGCGATAGAAGCGGTCGAAGATGTGCGGCAGATCGGCCAGGTTGATGCCCGGCCCCTGATCGCGGACGCATATCACCACCTGATCGGGCAAGACCTGGCCGCTGATGCGGATCTCTCCTTCGGGAGAATACTTGATGGCGTTGGAAAGGAGGTTGCTCAAAACCTGCCCCAGGCGCTTCTCATCGCCCAACACTACCGGAAAATCTGCAGGAAAATCCACCACGATGGTATGCCGCTGGCTCTGCGTGCGAAAACGCTCCGCCAGCCGCTCGGCCAGGGCTGGCAGGGAGAGATCGGCCTGGTTCAGCGTGAGGCCGCCAGCCTGCAAACGAGAGGCATCCAGCAGATCGTCGATCATCTGCGCCAGTCGATCGGCCTCTTCCTCGATAATCGCCAGGCTATCTTCCACGATGCTGCGATCCCAGTGAGCATCGTCGCGCCGCAGGGTAGAGACATAGCCCTTAATCAGGGCCACGGGCGTCCGCAGCTCGTGGCTGACGATGGAAATGAAGGTGTTTTTGATCTCATCCGCCGTCCGAAAATGGGTGATATCGCGCACGGTAACGATGATGTTCAACAGCCCGTTCTCATCATCCATCAGGGGAGCGTATGAAATGCCTACCGGCAGGTTCGGCGGCAGCGGGCGCAGCAGGTCGCCTTCCACATAAAACGTCGATTGCGGGTTCAACGGCCAGCCACCCGCTTCGGCTTCGCTCAGCGTCATCCCTTTGGGCTTTTTCGCCCAGCGGATGACGGCCTCGTGCGGCTGCCCTTCGATCTCTTCTGCCGGCAGGCCGTAAAGGCGGGAAAACGCCAGGTTGCAGCGTTCAATGCGGTGATCGGGAGACAAGATCAAAATGCCGTCGGCTGCCGCATCCAGGATGGCATCCAGCCGTTGTTTTTCCCGGCTGACCTGCGTATACAGTTTGGCGTTATACACGGCGATGGCCGCCTGGTCGGCAAAGGATTGCAACAATTGTTTGTCGTTGGCGGAAAACAAATCTGGATAGGCACGGAAGATGAAGATGACGCCGATCACCTGCTCGTGGGCCACCAGCGGAATGCCCACCCCGTTGAGCAGCCCCAGGCTGGCCGTGTACGTCAGCTGTTTGAGCATGTAGTTCAGCTCGTCCACATCCAGGTTCGCCACCCGTTCCTCTTCCAACAGCGGCTCCAGGTAATGAAGAAAAGCCGCCGGAATGCCGTGCACAGCGGCCACATGCCAGGTTTTGTCTTCCCTTTGCAAGGCAATCAAACCGGCCTGACCGGCCAGCATTTCGATGGAAATGCGCAAAATGCGCGCCAGGAGCTTTTGCAAGTCCAATTCTTGCGTCAGCGCGCGCACGATCTCCAGCAGATAATCTCTTTGGCGGATGCGAAAATCTGGCAGCATGGCAAATCCTTTGAGCGAGGAAGCACGCAAAGCAAGAAAGGCAAAAAGCCTGGCCCGTGGACGACCTGAAGAGCAGTCTGCAGGCTTTTTTCACACGGGATCAAGGAGGCAACCAAATGTGCGTGTTCCATTGAGCGATGAGGTTGCCTTCATTTTATCATCTCCGCTTATAATGAGGGCATGTCCAGAGACAAGAAAGGCATCCGGCCGCTGGCCGTCATCGGGTTTGGCCTCTTGCTTGGGCTGCTCATCTTGTTCAGCATGCCTTTAGGTTACCGCCTGCGTTACCTGGGGCGCATCTATCCCGGCATCTCGGTCGGCGGCGTCGATCTCTCCGGTCTGCGTCCGGACGAGGCCGCCCGTCTCCTGGCCGCTGCCGCCGGTTATCCGTCCACCGGCAAGGTGGTGCTTAGCGCGGGAGAACAAAGCTGGCTGCTGTCTCCGGCGGAACTCGGTCTGCAGCTGGAGGCAGCCGCCAGCGCCGACCAGGCATTTTCTCTCGGGCGCGCACAATGGCTGGGGCCGCTGCGCTTGCGCCGTCAGCCGGTGAACCTGGCGCCGGTCCTGGTTTTCGATCAGGCGCAGGCGTACCGCTATCTGCAAGCGCTGGCCGCCCAGATCGACACCCCGCCCCAGGAGGCCAGTCTCCAGCGCGAGGGGCTGACCATTACCGCCCGCGACGGACAGCCAGGCCGCCGCCTGAACGTGGAAGCCACCCTCGCCGACCTGCAAACCCTGCTTCTCAGCCGACGGGATGGCATCTTACCTCTGAGGGTAGAACCCGTCTTGCCGATAGTTGCCGAGGCCGCCGGCGCCGCAGAAACGGCCAACGCCCTGCTCTCCGCCCCGCTGCGGCTGACCCTGCCAGATGACGGCAGCGGGCAGCCACAAACCGATGAGATCTCCCCCGAAACGCTGGCCGAATGGCTGTTCTTCCCGCGGTCAGGAAGCGCCTATCAGGTGCGGCTCAACCCGGCCATGCTGCGCGCCTGGCTGGAAGACCTGGCTTCCCGTGTGGACCGGTCGCCACAAAACGCCCGTTTCATCTTTAACGACGACAGCCGTCAATTGGAAGTCATCCAGCCGGCAGTTTCCGGCCTGCAACTGGATATAGAGGCCAGCCTGGAGGCCATTCAGCAGGCGGCGGCCAGCGGAAAACACGAAGTGCAGCTGGTCGCCGAGATCACCGCCCCGCAAGTCGATGAGACAGCCACCGCCGCCGATCTGGGCATCACCGAACTGGTCAGCTTGCAAACCTCTTACTTCCGCGGCTCCAGCAGCGCGCGCATACAAAACATCCAGGCCGCGGCCAGCCGTTTTCACGGGCTGCTCATCCCGCCCGGGGGCACGCTCTCGATGGCCGAAGTGCTGGAAGACATCAGCCTCGATAACGGCTACGCCGAGGCGCTCATCATCTACAATGGACGCACCATCAAAGGCGTTGGCGGCGGCGTCTGCCAGGTGAGCACCACGCTCTTCCGCACGGCCTTCTTTGGCGGGTACCCGATCCTCGAGCGCAACGCCCACGCCTATCGCGTCTATTATTATGAACAGACCGAATACGGCTACGATCCCACCCTGGCCGGCCTGGACGCCACCGTGTACATCCCCCTGGTGGACTTCAAATTCCAGAACGACACCCCGTACTGGCTGCTCATGGAGACCTACGTCAACGTCGGCGCCCGGCGCCTCACCTGGAAGTTCTATTCCACCGCCGATGGACGCCGGGTAGAATGGCAAACCAGCGGCCTGCAAAACGTGACCCCCGCGCCAGAAGCCGAATTCATCCCCAACCCCGACCTACCGCCCGGCAAAATGCGCCAGGTCGATTGGGCCGCCGAGGGCGCCGATGTCACCGTGGTGCGGCGCGTGTACCGGCAAGATGGCACGCTCTACCTGGAAGACACCTTTTCCACCCATTATGAACCCTGGCAGGCCGTCTGCGAATACGCCCCCAACATCGACGACCCCGCCGCCCGCGCGCGAGAGCTGGGATTGTGCCAGCCCTAGCGTGGTACAATTTGCAATCGCCGGCGGCTTTGGCCGGCGCATCCCAATCTGCCGTGACGAAAGTGGAGAAACCATGATCAGTCAAGAATTGCTGGAAATTTTGCGCTGCCCGGTGTGCGTCCGCGAAAAACAAGGCTTGCTGGAATTGCATCGGGACAGCTGGCTGATTTGTGCCGATTGCGGTCGCAAATACCCCATCATCGACGACATCCCCGTCA
>WGAD01000042.1 GCA_015489255.1 Anaerolineales bacterium
ATGACGTACGGCACAGCCATGATGGCCCCTGTGCCGTACGTCATCAACACATAATCGGCGATCCAGATGGGGATTTTCGCCCCGTTGACCGGGTTCACCGCGTAACCGCCGGTGAAGACGCCGGTCTTTTCCTTGTCGGCAGCCTCACGCTCAATGTCCGACTGGCGAGCCGCCTGGATTTTGTACTCTTCCACCGCCTCGCGCTGTTCGGGCGTGGTGATTTCATTGACCAGCGGATGCTCTGGCGCCAGCACCATGAAGGTCGCCCCCCAGAGCGTGTCCGGACGGGTGGTGAAGACCTCGATCTCATGGCCGGTTTCCGTGCGGAAGAAAACGCGCGCGCCCTCGCTTTTGCCAATCCAGTACTTTTGCAAAACCTGCACGCGCTCCGGCCAATCCATGTCCGAAAAATCCAGCAATTCTTCGGCGTATTTTGTCGTGGTAAAGAACCACTGTTCCAATTTGCGCTTAATGACCGGTGTGCCGCAACGCTCACAAACGCGGTCGTCGCCTTTGACCTGTTCGCGCGCCAGGGTGGTGTTGCAGTGGTTGCACCAGTCTACCGGAGCCTTCTTGCGATAGGCCAGGCCGCCTTTGAACAATTGGATGAAGAACCACTGCGTCCAGCGGTAATATTCTGGATCGGAAGAGATGGCCTCACGCTGCCAGTCGAACATTGCGCCCATACTCTTGAGCTGCTTGCGCATGGTTTCGATGTTACTGTAGGTCCATTTTTTGGGATGGATGCCGCGCTGGATGGCCGCGTTTTCTGCCGGCAGGCCGAAGGCATCGAAGCCCATAGGGAACATCACGTTATAGCCTTGCATCCGCTTGAATCGAGCGCGGGCATCGGAGGGCGTCATGGCGTACCAATGGCCAATGTGCAGGTTGCCGCTGGGGTAAGGCAGCATGGTGAGCGCATAATGTTTGGGTTTGGTCTCATCTATCACAGCCCGATACAGTTGATCCTTCTCCCACCGTTCCTGCCACTTGGCCTCGATTGCTGCGTGTTGATATTTTTGGCTCATGGTTCTCCTCGTCAAACGGAAATAGAGAGACCGGGAACAAAAAAACCTTCGCCCACGCAGGGACGAAGGAAAATTGCTCCGCGGTACCACCCTGGTTGCCGCTTGAGGAAGCCTCAAGCGGCCACTCTGGCGCGATAACGGGCGCACCCGTCGGCAGCTACTGCATTTCACCGCCGCACCCGCCGCCGCAGCGGCAGACAGACGAGTTCAGCCTCAGGCGTTCTGCAGACGCCGCGCCGGGCTTTCACCCTCCCCGTGCTCGCTGGCAGATGGCTTACTGCTTCTGTCGCAGGTTTTGCATCATCTCGTTTATTGTACAACAAAACCCGGCTTTTGCAACCGGGTTAGTGGACCCAGCGGGACTCGAACCCGCGACCTTCTCAATGCCATTGAGACGCGCTCCCAACTGCGCCATGGGCCCCTGTTTTCAAGCGGCGGTGATTGTACCCGCTTTTTGCGATGGCGTCAACCCATCTTGTGGACCTGGCGGGATTCGAACCCGCGACCTCTTCAGTGCGATTGAAGCGCGCTCCCAACTGCGCTACAGGCCCTTGTGAACAGCGGGCAAATTTTACTTGCCCGCCGCTCCCCTGTCAAGGGATGAATTTATTTGCACGCGCCTTTGGATTTCACAAATGGTGGCGCCCCAATACCCGCACCTTGAAGCCAAATCCAGGGCTGGGGGTGGGCGTCAGCGCCTGGCGGACTTGATAATCGGGGCGCAGCAGCGCCAGGTCCATGTGGTGGACGATGGTCGCGATCGTCAACATCAATTGATACTCCGCCGTGCCGGCGCCCAGGCAGGTGTGCGGCCCCAGGGTAAAGGGGGCAAAGGCGCCCGGCGTGCGCCGGTATTCCAGGCGCGGCTCCAGGTGGCGGGCGATTTCAAAACGCTGCGGGTTGGGGAAATATTCGGGCAAGAAGTGGGTCAGACCATTGGCCAGCAAGACTTCTGCCCCCTGCGGCACGCGATAACCATGAAAGACGAAATCTTGCGCCGCCAGCCGCGGCGTAAACGCTGCCACAGGATACATGCGCAAGGTTTCCATGACGGCGGCGTGCAGTTTTTTCGCTTTTTTCAGGTTTTCGGTGGTCAGGCCGCCTTCCACAAACAGAAGATCGTCCACTTCGGCGCGGATCTCTTCCCACACGCCGTGCCGCAAAAAGGCAAAGATCATAAAGGCCAGCGTTCCGGCCACCGTATCCAGCCCGGCCAGGTAGGGCCCGACGACAGCCGAAAGCAAGTCGGCATCATCGCTGACGAACTCGCCGCCTGCCTCGTAATGCGCCAGCAGGTCGGCCAGCAGTCCCGGGGGCCGTTCGTCTGGCGGCAGGCGGCGATAGCTTTCCATCACACGGGCGGCCAGTTCCCACACACGCCGCTTTGCCCGGCGATAGGCAGGCAGCTGCAACGTCCAGCGCGGCGCGGTCTCTATCACCAGTGCGCGCATCAGCATCCCCATAAAACGCCGAATGTCTTCGAAATAATCTCCCGGTGGGTGGCCGACAAAGACGGAGGTAATCTGCTCCGTGACGATGCGCTGGCAGGCATCCAGAACGCCGATCGTTTTTCCCACGGGCCAGGCGGCCAGATAGCCACGCGTCACCGCCACAACGTCATCCAGGCGTTGCAAGAAACGGCGTTTGGAGTATCCCGGGCGCATCAGGCCGCGCATTCGTTTGTGCGCCGCCCCGTCCATGTTGATCAGGAAGTGGCTGGCGCCCAGTTCTTTTTGGAAATCATCGAACAGGCCCTGGCTGAGGAAGTAGGCAGAACCCGTGGCCGATAACATCCGGTTGGCATCCAGGCCGGCCAGAACGTAAAATTCTCGCCCGGGCACGCGCACCCGATAAATTGGCCCATAGCGCTGGTAAAGGTCGATCATGTGCTGCAAAGGATGACGATACATCTCCAGCGCGTGGCCCAGAAGCGGCCGTCCAGCCGCCAGCGGCGGCAAGGGGAAGCGCTCATCTGCGCCGGAGAGGGGGGCATAAACAGCGGTCATCTCAGGGTTCCTCCTCAGGCAAAGGGTATTGCCAGGTTTCATACAGCCAGCGCAATTCATGGCGCGCCAGGCGCACGTCCGCCGGGGAGGGCTGGAAACGGTTGGGGCGGTAGCCCCTCAGAGTATCCAGGTAGGCTTCCCAACGAGGCAGGGCTGCCGAGGCGTCCAGGCCGAGGTGCGCATAAGCGCGCGTGAGGGTTTCCAGGGGGTTTTGCGTCAGGTCTTCGTAGCGCACGTCCACCACGCGCTGCGGCGCGATGTGCTGCCGATCCGCCGCCCACTTCTGTTGGGCAGCCAGGAAAAAGCGCAAATTCAGCGTCTCCATCTGCTCCCAATTCACGTCTTGCAACTGGTGCGGCGGCAGGATCTGGCGATACATGTTGCGCGTCGAAAGCACAATGCGCAGCGGGTCGCGCCGAATGGCGATGAAGCGGGCGCGCGGAAACATGCGCAGCAATTCTGGCACACGCCCGCTGTTGATGGGCGTCTTCAACACCAGCGGACGTCCCGCGAAGAGCCAGGTGGCCGTTTGCAACACGCGCGTATAATCGCGCCGCCATTCTTCCCGTTGCCGGGCGGTCATATTCTTTTGCAGGTAGTAGGTTTCAAAATAGTATTCCGCCCGCTGCGGAAAGAGAAGGTGAAAAAGAAACGAATGCGGCGAGGTGTTTGCCAGGGCAACTTCTTCTTCCTGCGGCGCATCCAGAGAGACGGCCACGTTGTCCATCGGGCGGGTGGCCGGCAGGGTGCGCTCCACCAGGCGGCGCAGCAGATCGCCGCTGCTGATGATGAAGTTGGGCGCCAACCCCTGCAAGGTGCTGACGTAGCCAAATTGCGGGTCGCGGGCGATGAGGTTGTGCAGGTGGGTCGTTCCGCTGCGCCCTGGGCCGATGATGAACAAGGGTTCCGGGTGCAGGTGCACGTTTTCCACCCGAGAAGCATAACGCCAGCGCTCCCAGGTTTCGAAAGGCAGGCCCAATGCGCTGGTCAGCAACATGCGCCGCAACTTGCGGCGGTAGGGCCTGGTCACAGGCGGGTTGGCGCGCAACACGCGCCGCCAATTACGCAGAGAATTGAAGGCAAAGACGTTGATGGGAGGAGACATGGGAACCTCAAAAAAAAAATGGCGCCAGCCAGGAGCTGACACCATTGTAACCGAATTGTCGGGCTTTCCGGTCAAAAAAGTCGTAACCACCCGGGGTTAGTAGCGAATGTCGCTGAACATCTTCAATTTTTGCAGGCGGTGCTCAGCGACGATGCGCCGGACAGTGCCCGTCATGCCGCGAACGACGATGCTTTCGGTACGCGCGCCCCCGCGATAATACTTGACGCCGCGCAAAAGTTCCCCGTCCGTAATGCCCGTGGCGGCAAAGAACACGTCGTCGGAACGCACCAGGTCATCCATCGTCAAGATGCGGTCGAAATCATATCCCATTTCCTGCCCGCGGCGCAGTTCGTCTTCGTTGCGGGCATACAATTTGCCCTGAATTTCACCGCCCAGCGCCCGCAGGGCGCAGGCCGCCAGCACGCCTTCGGGCGTGCCGCCGATGCCCATCAGCACGTCGATACCGGTATCGGGCATACAGGTCATCAGCGCGGCGGCCACGTCGCCATCGGGAATTTGCCGCAAGCGGGCGCCTGCGCCCCGGATCTCGGCGATCAGCTGCTCGTGGCGTGGACGGTCCAGGACGATGGCCGTCAGGTCTTCCAACGATTTTCCCCTGGCGCGGGCGATGGCCTTCAGGTTGTCGATCACCGGCGCTTCAATATCTACCACGCCCCGGGCCTCCGGGCCAACGGCGATCTTGTTCATATACACAAAGGGGCCTGGGTCGAACATCGCGCCGCGCGGCGCAACTGCCACCGTAGCAATGGAGTTAGAACGCCCAAAGGCCAGCGGCCGTGTGCCGTCGATGGGATCAACGGCGATGTCCACTTCCGGCGGCGCCCCATTGCCCACGCGTTCTCCGTTGTAAAGCATGGGGGCTTCGTCTTTTTCGCCTTCGCCGATGATGATCACCCCATCCATGTTGATGCTTTTGAGCACCAGCCGCATGGCTTCCACCGCTGCGTAATCGGCGGCCTCTTTGTTGCCGCGCCCCATATAGCGGGCGGCAGAAAGCGCCGCCGCCTCGGTTACGCGGACGAGTTCCAACGCCAGGTTGCGCGTGGGTTCCATGAAAACCTGCCTCCTTCACTCAGAAAAGATAATTGACTATCCAATAGCCCAGGGCAGCGGCCCACAACCAGGAATCGATGCGATCGAAGAAGCCGCCATGCCCGGGGAAAACGCGCCCGGAATCCTTGACGCCCGCCTGACGTTTGAACAGGCTCTCGGTCAGGTCGCCCAGCGGGGCGATCATGGACACCGCCAGCCCCAACAAGGCCGCCTGCCCCAGCGAGACTGTCAGCCGCCCGCTGGCGGCATAATAAGCGCCCAGCAAAAGGGCCAGCAGGAAACCGGCAACGACGCCGCCCCAATACCCCTCCCAGGTCTTCTTGGGGCTCAAGCGGGGCGCAAGCGAGCGACGGCCCCAGCGGCTGCCCACCAAATAGGCGCCGGAATCGGCCACCCAGACGATCGGCAAGGCAAAAAAGAACCACCACAGGCCATTGGGCAGAGCGCGCAAATCCAACAGGTAGCCGCCCAAAACTCCCAAATACACAACGCCGCCCAAGGCGGCGGCGAGATCACTGGCAGCCTGCCCCGCGCCTTGCTCGTAAGCACGCAGATACCAGGCAGCGTACAGCATTGCCCAGGCGGCCAGGATATCTAGTTCGTAATGCGGCCAAAAGCTGCGGGCGAACAGCAAAGTGGCAACTGCCGTGGCCATCCCTGGCGGGGATATCCGCATCCCCTGGTGGCGAAACATGCCTGCCAGTTCCCAGGCGGCGCCCGCTAACAACAACACAATCAAAGCATGGTAAAACACCCCGCCCAGGACGATGACGGGAACACCCACCAAGGCCATGCCCAGGGCGGCAAGCGCGCGTTCTTTTTTCATGAGGGCTGGTTCACCTGTGGTGAAACGGTTCCAAAACGACGATCTCGCCGGGCATAGACCAGCAACGCCTGGCGAAATTCTTCTTTGTCAAAATCCGGCCAATACGTCGGTGTGACGTACCACTCCGCGTAAGCTGCTTGCCAGATCAAGAAATTGCTGATGCGTAATTCTCCCGATGTGCGGATGATCAGGTCTGGGTCGGGCACGCCGGCGGTATACAAATAGCGGCTGACCAGTTCCGGCGTCACGTCCTGTGGTTGGACGCCGTCTTCGATCATGCGCTTGATGGCCTGGACGATTTCATCTCGCCCGCCATAGTTAAAAGCCACCAGCAACACCAGGCGATCGTTGGCCCGCGTCCGCTCGATGGCATAGCGCACCTTATCTTGCAAGCGGGGTTCGATGTTGTCTAACCGCCCGATGTGCCGGATCTGCACGCCTTCGGCGTCCAATTCATCCAGCTCGTGGTCGATCACATCCTCCAGGATGCGCATCAGGCCATTCACTTCTTCCGGCGGGCGCCCCCAATTTTCCGTAGAGAAAGCATAAATGGTCAGGTACGAAATGCCAAACTCCACACAGGCACGGATGATGCTGCGCAGATTTTCCGTGCCAGCGCGGTGCCCGGCCAGGCGCGGCATCCCGCGCGAAAGCGCCCAACGGCCGTTCCCGTCCATGATGATAGCCACATGCCGGGGCAGGTTGTCAGGAAGGGTGTTCTCCGTCTTCGCCATGCAACCCCGTCAGAACTCCATGATTTCCCGCTCTTTTTCCTTGAGCATCTCGTCCACTTTGTCGGTAAATTCGTTGGTGACCTTTTGCAAATCGTTTTCGCCGCGTTTGCGCTCGTCTTCCGAGATCATTTTCTCGTTTTCTGCTTCTTTCAGGTCTTTGATGGCATCGCGGCGGACGTTGCGAATGGCCACTTTGGCCGCTTCGGCCCGTTGGTGCGCCAGGCGCATCAATTCTTTGCGACGTTCTCCCGTCAAGGGAGGCAGGTTCAGGCGGATGTTTTGTCCGTCATTGTTCGGCGTCAGCCCCAAGTCCGACGCCAGGATCGCCTTTTCCACAGCCTTCAACAAAGAGCGGTCGAAGGGTTTGATCAACAAGGAGCGCGGATCGGGGACGGAAATCGTCGCCAGCTGGATCAGCGGCGTCGGGACGCCGTAATACTCCACTTCCAGGTTTTCCACCAGTCCCGGCGTGGCCCGTCCGGTACGGATTCCTTTCAGTTCATTGTCCAGCACATCCAGCGCGCCTTGCATCCGCTTGCGCGCGTCTTTGATGATATCCTTGACCATGTGCAACCTCCTTGAAAGGCAGATGAAGTATAGGCTAAGGATACCCCAAAATGAGAAAATTTGCCACGCAAGCCGAGCGCGGCGGCAAAAGAGGGAGAAAACAGCCCATGCCGCCCGGCCGTTGCTGCGCCCAGAGAACGCGGCCTGTCTCTCCGTGGAGCGATGAAAAAGCCCCGCGCGAGCGGGGCATGGCGTTCAATCGTGCGTTACCAGCGTTCCGGCGGTCAAATCACCCTGGATCACCCGATGCAGCGCCCGCGGGTCCCACAGGTTGAGTACCATAATGGGCAGGTCGTTTTCCATGCAGAGCGAAATCGCTGTACTATCCATGACCTGCAAACGCCGGTTGAGCACCTCAATATACGAGAGACGTTCGAAACGGCGGGCATCGGGGTTGGTTTTGGGATCGGAATCGTAGACGCCGTCCACTTTGGTGGCTTTGATGAGCAAGTCGGCGCCGATTTCCATCGCCCGCAGGGCGGCAGCGGTATCGGTGGAAAAATAAGGATTGCCCGTCCCCGCGCTCATGATCACAACCCGGCCTTTCTCCAGGTGACGGATCGCGCGGCGACGGATGTATGGCTCGGCCACCGCCCGCATCTCAATTGCCGACTGGACACGGGTAATCACGCCCTGGCGTTCCAGGGCGTCCATCATTGCCAGGGCGTTCATCACGGTAGCCAACATCCCCATGTAATCGGCCGTGGTGCGATCCATGCCGTGCGCCAGCCCCTGTGTCCCCCGCCACAAGTTGCCTGCGCCAATCACCAAAGCGATTTCCACGCCCAAGTCGTGCACTTCTTTGATGCGGCTGGCAATTGCATTGACCTCGTCAATGTCCATGCCGCGGCCATCATCGCCACCCAGCGCTTCGCCGCTCAATTTGAGCAAAATCCGCTTGTATTTCACAGGCATACAACGCTCTCCTTTGCGTGAAAAAGGCCAACCCTGCGGTTGGCCTTTTGTTTGGATTATTCAGCGTCCGCCTCTTGCGATTTGGCGCTGGCTTCACCCAGTTCCCAACGCTCAAAGCGCCGGATAATGATGTTTTCACCGATTGCCGCCACGTTCTGCATGATCAGGTCTTCCACGGTGAGGCTGTCGTCGCGAATGTAGGGCTGCTTGAGCAAGCAGGCGTCTTCGTAGAATTTCTTCAGGCGCCCTTCCACAATGCGGTCGATGACCTTTTCCGGCTTGCCTTCTTCAATGGCGCGCTGGCGTGCGATTTCTTTTTCCCGTTCGATGACCTCGGCGGGCACATCTTCCGGGCGAATGTAGCGCGGAGAAGCGGCAGCAATTTGCAGGGCGATCTCATGCGCCAGCTGGCGGAAGGAATCGGAGCGGGCGACAAAATCGGTTTCGCAGTTGACTTCCACCATCACGCCCACGCGGCCCTGGCCGTGGGAATACAATTCAATCATCCCTTCGGATGCATCGCGGGAGGCGCGCTTGGCCGCCTTGGCCAGCCCTTTTTGGCGCAGGAAATCCACCGCTTTGTCGAAATCGCCATTTGCTTCTTGCAGGGCCTTGCGGCAATCGAGGATGCCGGCGCCGGTGGCCGCGCGAAGCTCTTTAATCATCTGCGTGGTAATGTCCATAGGGATACCCTCTCTATTCGTCCTCTTGCTTGGATTCTTCTTCTGTTTCGGAAGCCGGGGCTTCTTCCTCTCCTGCTTCGGCTTCGGGTTCAGCCTGAATTTTTTGCAGGGTGGAGGCACCGAGCAAATCTTCGTCGGTCAGTTCTTCTTCGTCTTCAAAACCGGCTTGAGGAACCACCACCTGGGCTGATTTTTCATCCCGGGCTTCTTCTTCGTCTTTGCGCATGGCCTTGCCTTCCAGCACGGCATCAGCCATCTTGCCCACCATCAGTTTGATGGTGCGAATGGCGTCATCGTTGGATGGGATCACGTAGTCGATGTTATCCGGGTCGCAGTTGGTGTCCACCAGGCCGATCACCGGAATCCCCAGCAGGTTGGCCTCATGCACCGCCGTCTCTTCCCGGCAAACGTCCACCACGAAGAGCAGATCGGGCAGGTCTTTCATGTTGCGCAAGCCCGAAAGCCGGGTCTCCAGCCGGTTGATGCGCCGCTGGATCATCAGGCCTTCTTTTTTCGTCAGCAGGTGGATTTCACCGCTATCGCGCATGCGCTCGAGGCGTTCCAGCTCGTGGATCCGCTGTCGAATGGTCGACCAGTTGGTCAGCGTGCCGCCCAGCCAGCGATAATTGACGTAGGGCATCCCGCAGCGCACGGCTTCCGTCATGATGGTCTCTTGCGCCTGGCGTTTGGTGCCAACGAAGAGGATGGTGCCGCCCTGGGCGATGGTATCGCGCACCAGGTTATAGGCTTCGCCCAGCGCCTTGACGGTCTGCTGCAAGTCGATGATGTGAATGCCGTTGCGCGCCGTAAAAATATACGGCTTCATCTTCGGGTTCCATTTGTTGGTGCGGTGGCCAAAGTGCACGCCGCTTTCGAGCAGCGCTTTCATGGAAACGATCGCCATTTGGAAAAACCTCCTTGCGTTTCAACCTCCGTTGCCATCTTCCCGCCCGGCGACTGTGGCGATGCACAGCACGCACCGGTCGGTCCGGTCAACGTGTGATGTATGGAGCATACGCTGCCTGCTCCGGGGCAGAATGAAGCCCGCCGGCGGCGGGCGCGGGCGTATTTTACCACAAAATCAGCGCCAGACGATGTTCTCGCAGTCGACAAGAAACAAGTTGAAAAGCGTCAAAGGCGCATAACAGGTATCCGTACCGCCGTCTCCGGATATCAAGACGATGCCAGAGGTGGAAACGATGACATCCCCTCCCGCGCCGCCGTATAAGAAATCAACGCCATCACCGCCCAGAATACAATCTTGCCCCAGGCCGCCATTGGCCGAATCGCTGCCAGCAGTGCCCAAGATCAAATCGTTGCCAGCGGTAGGCGTTTCGCCGGCGGCCAAAGAAACGATTGTATTCACCGGAATGCCGGCGCACTCGGGCGGCTTCAGCGCTGCGGCGGTGACCGGCAATACAGAGTACCCCAACCCCGTCACTGGAACAATGTTGGCCGCGGCAAAGGCCCCAGCCAGGGTCAACCAGGCAACCAGAAGAGAAAGCGTTCCTACAAAGAGAAACGGTCGTTTAGGTCGCAGCCTCATCTTGCGCCTCCTCGGCCTCACTTATCCCTTGTGCCACAAGTGGACGGCGGCCTTTGAGGGTGCAAAGCGCATCCACCACCGCCGGATCGAACAATTGCCCACGCTGGTCGCAGAAATATTCCAGCGTTTCATCTTCGCTCCAGGCGTCTCGGTAGGGGCGGGGATGCAGCAAGGCATCCCAGACATCGGCCACAGCCACAATGCGCGCGCCCAGGGGA
The DNA here is from genome assembly GCA_015489255.1 of Anaerolineales bacterium. Taxonomy (GTDB): domain Bacteria; phylum Chloroflexota; class Anaerolineae; order Anaerolineales; family Villigracilaceae; genus S143-42. Next base: position 10,703 of record WGAD01000042.1, read on the forward strand.
ATGGCCTCGCCAGACAGGTTTTCCGGATAGCCGCTGCCATCCCAGCGCTCATGGTGATAATAAATGATCGGATAGAGTGATTTCCAATCGGGTAATTGGGTCAGCGCGGCAGGCAGGCGGTGGGGGTGGCTGCGCACCAGTTCCAGTTCCGCTTCATCCAGCGGTTGCTCTTTGAGCAGCACATCCTCGGGCACCTCGGCCAGCCCCAGGTCGTGCAGATAAGCGGCCCGATAGATCTCTTCAGCGGCCCGCTCCGAAAGCCCCATGGTCACCGCCAGATCGCGCGCCAGTTCAGCCACCCGACGCGCATGCCCCTCGTCGTAGATGCGGCGGTCTATCATCTCGGCCAGGGTCTGCATCGCCTGGTGATAGGCCTCCTGCAAGCGGCGATAACGCTTCGGTTGCAGCCAGGCCGGCAGCCTGGAAACGACCGGCCCTTCCAGGGCCTCTATTTCGGCAGGAGCAACGTCTGCCATGCGGTAGTGGTAGAGTTGCATCTCCGTTTGCACAAAGAAATGGTGCAAGCTGCCATCGGGCAAATGTACAATCGGGCGTCCTTGCTGTTCGGCAATGGCCGCCAAATCGGTAAAGGAAGCGACTTCCACCGGCTGCAAAGTGTCGGAAAAGCGGACATCGCGCGTTTGGACGATCTGATGCCCATGCAGGAGGAAAATGCGCTCCAATTCGCTGCGGCGACTGGCGCGGTACAAATCTGCCCCCAACCAGAACAACACAGCCAGGGAGGGCAAGGCTATCGCCAACCCCAGGGCGCGAGCAACCGGCACCGGTATGGTCACGCCCAAAATGTGCAGCGCATTGGGTTGCTTTTCTTCATAGCGCACCAGCCCCTCTTGCACGGCAGACAAAGGGTTTCCGCTCGCAAAGGGGTCCTCATACAGGTAAACAGCCAGCGGGGTGTACTGGAAACGCAGTGTCGGCGAAAACGAAGCGCTGAAAGGGCGGGCGTCCAGTTGTCCGGTCACTTGCACTTCCAGAATCACATCCAGGTAATAACGGTTGGCGCGAAAACCGGTTTTTTCTTCCAGCACGTCAATGTATGTTTGGGCCTGTTCCAGATTGACAATCCCTTCCACCGTGAACATCGGCTCGGAGAAGGAGGTCTCCGGCACCAGCACCATCGTCCGTTTCCAGCCGGTATCGTCTCGAATTTGCGCCAGCAGGCGGTAGGTGCCCTGTGCAGTCACGTCAGATTCCGCCTGCAGCTGGTATTGCGCCTGCACCGTGAAGGTTTCGTTCAGCTGCCGAAAAATCGGATCGCCAGCCCGCAATTGGGCTTCATCGTAAACGCCCGGCGTCGTACGGGCGCGGTAAGCGAAATCTGCCCGCTGCCGGTAGGTGATTTGCTGCGGCACAGCGACCGTTTCCGGCGTGCGAAACGCGACCAGCGCCAGCAGGCCTCCGGCGAGGGAAAGGACAAACCAGAAAAACAAGGCGTCCAAACGCCCACTGGAGGCGCGCATCGTTTTTTTATTCGTTTGCTCCGAAAAACTCATAAGAAATAATCCACTAATGGCAAGGGAAAGCAGGGCCATCCACAAGGGGGAACGCATCTTTCGTAACCAGTTGCCCGCCCCAGGCCAACGCAGCCAGAAACGGCCTACAATTTCACCTTCCGTCGGGTGGTAGGAATCTTGCCAGCCGTTGTGGTCTCCCCGCAAAACAAAGCGGCCAGCTTCATCCTGCCCGACGATGCGGTGAAAGACCAGGCCGATATCCGGGTGCCGATAGGCGACGATATCGCCGATGCGGTAATACGGTTGTTCGCGCACCAGCACAAGGTCGCCCAGGCGAAAGTCGGGCAACATGCTGTTGCCTGTAAGGATGACGTATGTCACATCGCCGCCGAGCATTGTGGGCGCAAAGGCAACCCACACCCCCAGCAAGATCACCCAAAAAATCGCCGTCAGCGTGCGAGGTTCCCTGCGTGGCGTCATACGGTGTGCACAAAAGCGGGGCACGGTGATCGTCCCGTGCCCCGGCGAAGATGTCGTAATGAGAAGGGAAATGGAAAGGTTATTCGGTCGCCACCACGCGCAATTGCGAAGCGCTCAGCACCGTCGGCTCGGAGCCACTGGCAAAAGCGCAGGTCCAGGCCGTGGCGCCAGCCGTGCAGTCGATCCAGGTGGTGCCATCCAGGGTGATCTTCACCACCGAGGCCGCCGGCGCGGTGCCGTTCGGCGTAACAGTGAAGGAGACGCTGGCAACTTTGGAGGGGTCGGTGCTCAGCAGGTTGTAGGACACATTGCCAATGGTGTACCCGCTGATGGTACCCTGACCATCGCCCGCGCCGCCATCCGGCACGGTGTTCGAGGCTGCAAAGCCATACGTCACAGCCGCCAGCATCAATACCAGCAAAAGCAAAGCCGATTTGCGCAAATCGAATAAACGCATAATTATCCTCCGAAAAATAAACGAGTGTTCCAGCAATAATGATTATCTTCTTGTTACCCCACCTCTTCATTGCATTTTCGTTACAAACCGCAAGGCATTGCGCCGATCACGGCGCCTCTGTCACCGCCTTGCCCGGCTCAGACGATGGCAGAGGGGCCGTAAATATCCTGGCGCAGGCGGACGATCTCGCGCCGCAGCCGATCGTCGCGTTCCAGTTGGTCGCTGATCTTGCGAATGGCATACAAGACCGTCGTATGATCGCGGCCTCCCAGCATTTCGCCGATCTGCGGCAGGGAGAGATTGGCCTCTTTGCGCAATAAATACATGGCGATCTGACGTGGCAAGGCCACCGGACGGGAGCGTTCATTGCTCAACAAGCGCTCCCGCGACACGTTATACGTCGCCGAGACGATATCCAGGATCCGATCCGGATCAACGTCCTTGTGCTGCGGCAACAGATCCACCAGAGCGGTTTCCGCCAATTTGAGGGTCGGCGCCACTCCGCTCAAATCGGCGAAGGCCAATACGCGGTTCAACGCTCCCTCCAGCTCGCGGATGTTGGATTGTACGCGTGTGGCGATGAATTCCATCACGTCGGGCGGCACTTCTCGCCGGCTTTGTTCGGCTTTGTAACGCAAGATAGCCAATCGGGTTTCCAGATCGGGCGGCTGGATATCGGCGATCAGCCCCCATTCGAAGCGGGAACGCAGCCTTTCTTCCAGAGTCACCAAGGCTTTGGGCGGTCGGTCGGAGGTCAGTACAATTTGTTTTTGCTGCCCGTAGAGGGTGTTGAACGTGTGAAAAAACTCTTCCTGGGTCGATTCTTTACCGGCGATGAATTGGATATCGTCCACCAGCAAGACATCAATGCTGCGGTATTTGTCTCTGAAGGCGGGTGTTGTCCGGGTGCTGATGGCGTTGATCAAGTCGTTGGTAAACTCCTCGGAGGAGACGTAAAGCACGGTCAGCCCTTTTTGGTGGCAAGCGTTCCCAATGGCCTGCAAGAGGTGGGTCTTGCCCAGGCCAACCCCGCCATAAAGAAAGAGGGGGTTGTACGTGGAGGCCGGTCCCTCGGCTACCGCCACACAAGCGGCATGAGCCAGGCGGTTGCTGGCCCCAACGACAAAGGTATTGAATGTGTAGGAGGGGTTCAAAGCCGGGTGACGCTGGCGCGGCGCTGTCGCCACCGCCGCTGCGGGTGATGTTTCTTCGTCATCGGCGGCTTCTTCCTCGGCTTCATGCCCGTTGGCAGCAATCACGAATTCCACATCGAGGGGAGCACCGGTCAAACCGGTCAAAATGCGTCGCACAGTCCCGCTCAGCCGATCGTCGAGCCAGTCGCGCGCATAGGCGTTTTTGACCCCCACCACCACCCGGTTGTCCTCCTCGCGCAATAAATACGTATCGCGTACCCAGGTCTCAAAAGAGGCCCGCGGCATTTCCATCTGCAACTGATCCAACACCCGTTGCCAGAGTTTGGCTTCGTCGGCCATGCTCATCCGAACTCCTTTATGCCATAAGTGCACAACAACCCCACCGGAGCGGGGCTGTCGAAATATGCCTCTATTCTAGCAGAAAGCGCCGTTCACGCCGCAGGCGAAACCTACGGTTCATTAAAAACTTCTGAATTTTTAAGAGAGGCCAACCTTAAAAAGGGTTGTGGAAAACCTGGCGTTTTCTGTGGATAAATGTGGATAACACAAACCCTGCATATAGGCTATAGAGCGCATCTCCCCCCATATATGGCGAAAACGCTGGCATCCATCGGCTTTTCGTGTATCTTGGGTTAAACGTTTCTGTGGATAAACAGCGCCCAAACGTGCATAACTGTGAAAATTTTTCGCGATACAGACGGCCAAAAGGCAGAATGCGGAGAAAAAACGTTGTTTTGCTTCATTCGCTGCGTTACACGATAAAGAAAACGCCTCCTGCTCATCAGGAGGCGTGCCGTGGCAACCAGGCGAGGATGGTTGTCCCCTCTCCGGGTGAGGAGATGATTTCCACATCGCCTCCGGCAGCGCGGGCGCGGCGCAACATATTCGACAGCCCATGTCCAATGCTCAAGCGCATTTTATCGATTTCAAAGCCTTCGCCGTCGTCCTGCACTTCCAGCATCAGGCGTTCGCGCGTTACCCATACGCTGACGTTCACATGACGGGCGCGGGCGTGCTTGGCAGCGTTTGCCAGCGCCTCCTGGCAGATGCGAAAGATGACGCGGGTCTGGTTTTCGCTGAGGGAGGCCAGTTCGTCCGGGTTAACGGTCAACACCGCCTCCGACAGGGTATGAGCGCGGTACTCCATCACCAGTTTCTTCAAACCTTCGTACAAAGTCCCTTGCCCCAGCTGGTGGGGACGCAAATCCAGGATGTATGCCCGCAGATCGCGGATGGCATGATTCAGGCCCTCGATGGCTTGCCGCAACGCCGGCCGCACGTCCACTTCCGATTCCGTCTCTACCAGGTGGAGCACGTTGTCCAAGGTCAGCCCAACGCCGTACAAGTCCTGAATGACGCCATCGTGAAGGTCCATACCGATGCGTTCACGCTCTTCCAGGATCGCCAAACGGCGGGCATCGGCGTGCAGACGGGCGTTTTCGATGGCCAAACCGGACCAGTTTCCCACGGCAGTCAGCAATTGGATTTCGTGGGCGCCGATGGCCTCTTGGGCGCGGCGAGCCACGCCCATCACGCCCACCAGGGCGCTGTCGCTGCCGATCAGCGGGACACAGACCAGCTGACGGAAACCGGCCTCCACCACCGCCCGGCGCAAAAACGTGCCGTCCTGGGCCAGGTCACGGCTCACCACGGGCATGCGCCGCTGCGCTGTCAGGCCAACCAGTCCCTCCCCCAATTTGAAATGATCGCGCGACCAAAAAGCCTCGGCGGCATCGCCACGGTGCAATTTCATGCGCAGGGTTTCGCCGTCTTCATCGAGCAAAAAAATTTCGCCGGCGTCCATCTGCAGATAATTCATCGCCAGCGAAAGGGTTTTGTGCAAAATATCTTCCAGTTCCAAAGAAGCGGTCAGCGCGGAAGCAATGTCGTTCAACAGGGTCAGATCGGCGTTGCGCTGACTGAGCGCCCGGTCGCGGGCGTTGAGCTGCGCATACAGGCGGGCGTTATGCACTGCCACAGCGGCATAATTGGCCAGCATTTCCACCAGCATTTCATCGTCGGCGGTGAAGGCCGCGGCATTGTGCTTGTTCGTCAGGTAAATTTGCCCCAGCTGCCGCTCCCCCAACCGGATCGGCGCGCCCAGGAAGGAGGTCATCTCCGGATGCGCCGGCGGATACCCCACACTGCGCGGGTGTTCATGCAGGTTTTCCAGGCGCAATGGCCGACGCGCGTGCATCAATTCGCCAATCAAGCCATGCCCCCGCGGCGGGTGCGGCAGGGCGGCCATCGTTTCCGCGTCCATGCCTTCGGCCACAAATTCCGCCAGTTCTCCGCCTTCATCCAACACGCCGACCGCCGCATATTCAGCGTCCACCAGCTCCCGCGCCAAAGCTGCGATCCGTCGCAGCAGCGTTTCCAGCGAAATATCGCGCACCAGTTCCAGGCTGGCGCGGTGCAACGCAATCAGCCGCGCTTGCAGCTCCTCATGGGTCAACAACATGCAGTCACCTCGCGCCTAATTCTACCCGAAGGCTCTAAAATTGCAAGTTGATAGGTTTTGCCAGCCGCAACCCATAGAATAGGAACCGTTTGCACCCTGGTGAAAGGCGGCAAAAAACATGACGCAATCTCGCATTTCCCGTTTGTATCAACACTCACTGGAGGAGCGCGCCCAAATCATCGCCCAGGCTGGCGAGGTCCCGCCCGAGACCCTGCGCCCCTGGCAGCAAAACGGCGGGCTGACCGCGGAGCAAGCCGATCACATGATCGAGAACGTGCTCGGCACCCACGCTTTGCCCCTCGGCATCGCTTTGAACTTCCAGGTCAATGGGCGCGATGTGCTGGTGCCCATGGCGATTGAAGAACCCTCGGTGGTCGCAGGCGCCTCGTTCATGGCCAAACTGGCCCGCGCCGGCGGCGGATTTTTTGCCAGCGCCGACGCCCCCGAAATGATCGGCCAGATACAAATCCTGGACCTGGCCGATGCCCCCGCTGCCCGTTTGAAGATCTATGAACGGCGCGAGGAACTGCTGGCCGCTGCCGCCGAAGTGGACCCGGTATTGCAGCGGCTGGGCGGCGGCCCACGCGATTTGCACGTCCGGCTGCTGGAACACCCCGCCACCGGCCCCTTTCTCGTCGTCCACCTGATCTACGACGTGCGCGATGCCATGGGCGCCAACGCCATCAACACCGCCTGCGAGCGGCTGGCGCCGCAGTTGGAGGCCATCACCGGCGGGCGCGCCCATTTGCGCATCCTTTCGAACCTGGCCGATCGCCGGCTGGCGCGGGCGCGCTGCACCTTGCCTGTTGAGGCCCTGGCCTTTGAGGGGTTCTCCGGCGAAGAGGTGCGCGATGGCATCGTGGCCGCCTGGGCCTTTGCCGCTGCCGACCCTTACCGCGCCGCCACACACAACAAAGGCATTATGAACGGGGTGGATGCGGTGGTCATCGCCACCGGCAACGACTGGCGGGCGGTCGAAGCCGGCGCCCACGCCTGGGCTGCCCGCAACGGGCGCTACACCACCCTTTCCTCCTGGGGCGTAGACGCCCAGGGCAACCTGACCGGCGCCCTGGAAATGCCCCTGGCTGTGGGCACCGTTGGCGGAGCCACGCGCGCCCACCCGGCCGCCCAGGCCGCCTTGCAGCTGATGGGCGTCCGCACCGCAGCCGAGCTGGCCGAGGTCATCGTCTCCGTTGGCCTGGCGCAAAACCTGGCTGCCCTGCGCGCCCTGGCCACCGAGGGCATCCAGCGCGGGCACATGAGCCTGCACGCCCGTCAGGTCGCCATCGCCGCCGGCGCCCGCGGCGAAGAAATTGACCGCCTGGCCGCCCAACTGGCGACAGAAGGCGTGGTCCGCATAGACCGCGCCCGGGCCATTTTGCAAAGCTGGAAATCTTCTCCCAAGGAGTGATCTGTCGTGACTCATTCGCACCCCATTCAACCCTTGCAGCCACAAAAACCGGTGGGCATCGTCGGTTATGGCGCCTATGTGCCACGCTTCCGCCTGCCGGCCAGCGAGATCTCGCGCGTCTGGCATGGCGGCAATGCCGTGCTGCCCATCAAAGAAAAATCTGTACCCGGCATGGATGAAGACGTGGTCACCATGTCCATCGAAGCCGCGCGCAACGCCCTTTCTCGTGCCCAGATCGACCCGACCGAAATTCGCGCCGTCTGGGTTGGCTCCGAATCGCACCCCTATGCCGTCAAGCCGACCTCGACCATCGTCGCCGAGGCCATCGGCGCCACGCCCAACATTCAGGCCGGCGATTGGGAATTCGCCTGCAAGGCCGGCACCGAAGCCATGGTCGCCGCCATGGGCATGGTCGGCTCGGGCATGGGCAAATACGCCCTGGCGATCGGCATGGATACCGCCCAGGGAAAGCCGGGAGATGCCCTCGAATTCACCGCCGCAGCGGGAGGCGCCGCCTACCTGCTCGGACCGGCGGAGGAATCTCTGGCCGTCATCGAAGCCTCGTATTCCTACGTCACCGACACGCCCGACTTTTGGCGGCGTCCGGGCGCGGAGTATCCCTCCCACGGCATGCGCTTCACCGGCGATCCCGCCTATTTCGAGCATGTGGTCACCG
>WGAD01000043.1 GCA_015489255.1 Anaerolineales bacterium
AACCGCAACGGGGTCACGCGGATTGAGACGGTGATGGCGCTTGGTGATGCCAAGCGCCATCACCGCCTTGGCCAGCTTCTCTTTCGGTAAGAGAACCGCAACGGGGTCACGCGGATTGAGACTGAGAGGATCCCTGTATGCAGTGCCTCTATTTTTGGTAAGGAAGCCGCAAAAGGGTCACGCGGATTAAAAACGCAGGAACGGGATTGTATCCCGTTCCTTAAACGTTTAGGCGGGGTATATTACCCCGCCATTCATATTTTATGGCGGGGGTGATAACCCCGCCGAACTGTTGGGTAGGGATATACAACATCCTACCGGCGATGGGGTTGGTGGCGGGATTGAAAATCCCGCCAAAACGTTCCGGAAGGGGTTGCAAACCCCTTCCGGCGGTTGGACCGCAGCAGGGTCACGCGGATTGAACTGGCGAATGACGGTCAGCAGCAGATAGGCCGGAGCATCGTAGGCTCCGGCCTTTCGCTGTTTTTCTGGCAGTGAAATTGGCTTTGTCAGCCGCCTGATGCGTTCTATTGCTTGCAAGCGGGCAGCAGCGGGCCTTGTGGCGCTCCGGCAAGTCGTTGCAATTCTTCTTGCCTGCTTTCATCCTTCTTCATCTGCAAGGCCTTGCGCAAATCGGCGAAGCCCTTGGGAAATTCCGGATAACCGCGCCATTGGGTCCAATTAGACGGATCACAGGCCTCAAGCAGGCATTTCTTAACTTCCGGCTCGGCCTCCCAGGCCTCTTTCATGAAGTCTTCGAAGGCCTGCATGAAAGGCTTGCAGCGCGCCGGCACGTCGGCGGCATTATCATATGTCCAGCTATCCGGGTTGTTCGGGCGCACCGTCAGGTTGGCCAGCTCCATGCGCACCTGCCCGGCGCCAAAAGGTTTGGCATGGCCCAGCATGTGGCGATATTTGTCATTGCCGCCAAAGGTCAGCGCCCACAGCACCGCGCCCAGCTCCACGGGCGTGACATTGAAAAGGCGTATGCGCCCCTTGAACACGGCATTTTCTCGCGGCTTGAGCAGGCGCAGGCTGGTGAAGACCTTTTCACTCAATGTCTGGCCTGGTTTCAAGCCCGCTTGGGCTCTTGTGACCTGTTCTTGCAAATGTTCATGTATCCGAGGCTGCCCGCCGGTGCCGGAATAACGAGGCACGTAACGTTTACGCCCGGCCAACCGCGAATGCGGGTTTGACCAGTCCTTGATCTTGCCGGTCAGATAGAACGGCGCGAAGGAGGGCTGCGGCCCGCCCATGATGGTTCTAACCGTGCCGCCTTGCTCGAATGCCTGCGAATCCTCGGCAATGGCGAAACCGAAGGAAATCCGTCCCTGCCGTTGCAGACCGCGCAGTTTTTGGGGATCGTAGTTGTAATTCAGAGCGCGCAACTGCTCTGGCTCCAGCACGAAACCGAACAGATTTTCCACGAAATCCGGGCGGAAAACATATTCGCCATCACGCTCTTCCACATCTCCGGCGGGCAGGTGAGCGCTGTTTGTTTCCTCCGCCTTGTCGCCCACCGAAAAACGGTGAGTCACCTTGAACATGCGCGTAAAGCCGAAGGCGAAGTCCTGCCCCTGTTCCTTGAGATCACCGACGTAGAAGACGGGCACGCGCATGCCTGCATCCAACGTCGCCTCGAAATCCGCCCAGCCGCCCTGTTTCTCAATCCGGTTGCCGACCACGCGGCCATTGGCGGCCTTGAAACGCTCAATGGCGTCAGGCTTCAGGGAGATGGGCTTGGCTTTTTCATCCTCGAAGAAGACGTATTCATAACGCTTGGTGCGCTTGTTTGGACCTGTCCGTGGCAGGGGGAATGGTCCGGCGAAGACATAGCACCCTTTCTCGTTGCCACCATTAACAGGCCTGTAAACCGGAACGCCGGCCCTGTCGCCGTCTTGCTGGAAGTTTTTGAATTTATTGATCGAAAAATCGAAAATGGGCTTGCCATTTCTGACAACGACCATATCGAACTGGCGATATTTTTCCTCTCTACTCTTCTTCAGCCAGTATGGCCAGCCAAAAAGACCGCTCTCTTCGATATTGATGTATCCCCATTTCCTGCAAGGAGTGATTTGCCATTCGCCATCAACCACTAGCAGCCAACCGGCCTTGACCTCCGTTGCCCTGGATACGGCGGGGCCTTCTTCGCCGGAGTAATAGGGGTGCATGAAATCACGCAGACCAAAGCTCTGGCGGAAATTGAATGGCCATAGGCGGCCAAAGGCCAGTGTTTGGAGGAATGAGCGAAAATAGCCGCGTAAGGTGCTGCCCGGGATGACCCAATTGCCGTTTATGCGCACAGGGGAAACAACATTGTTTACCACATGGCCGATGCAGATGGGTGTTTCCGGTATGATGCGAATGTCAATTTCTGCGCAGCAGCCGTCGGGTAACGGCTCGTTCCTTGGGCGCAGGTTGCCATCCTCATCCAGCCAAACGTTTTCTGGCGGCTGGATATGCTCATTGAGTGGCACGAAGACATAAGGGGAATGCGCGTATCCTTTGACGTCATTCCACGAGGTGGTCCTGGGTGGCCTGTTGCCTTGCTGGCCGTGTTGCCGCCCGCCTTGCTGCCTCCCTGGGCGCTGTGGGGCGCGCCTGCCCTGATTGTTCTGAGCGCGTTGCCGCTGTGCCTCGTGGGCCTCATGTTGTTTTTTATACGCGGCAATCTGTTGTTGCGCCTGCTCTTCGGTCAATTGTCCCGCTCGTACCAGAATTTCAAGGCGGCGGCGGAATTCTTCGGGCGTGAGCTTGGGACGATCAGGCATTGGAGCTTTCCTTGGTTTTTATGGTGAACCAGCCAAAGCCGCGGGATTCGCCGTGGCCCAGGGTCAGGCCGTTTTGTTCCAGGTCAGTGATCAGGTCGGTCATGAAGTTCTCGACCGGGGCATCGATATTCGCATCCAGCGCCAGTGTGGCCTCGATTTTTACGCCGATGAAGCCTTCCGTTACGAACAGGGCAGAGCCCATGGGCGCCATGGAAAAGCGGTTCAGCGCCACGGAAGGGAAGCTGGCCGTGCCTTCCGCTGTCACCTCAAGACGGCGCAGGCCCAGCCTGCCGCGCTGGCCGGTATCACCTGCCTCCGCCGCCTTGCCAAAAAGCGTCTCGATGATCGCCTGACGCTGGTCTTCCGTGATCTCACCGCGCAACTCCTTTAAGGCCGCCAGCCATTCCGCACGGGCGCGCAG